>CAWUNP010000008.1:0-14870 GCA_963923805.1 uncultured Novosphingobium sp.
GAGGACGAAATTGAACTCTTCCTCCTCGGTCCCCTGCGGGGCCACAACATAGACCCGGACCGGCTTGGTCTGGTCTGGCGCCACGGTGAACTGCAGTTCGCGCGAGGCGCTGGCCTGGCCCATTTCGTCGGTCCACATCACCGCGCCCGGCAGGCCTTCCAGCGTCACCGACATCGGGCGCGGACGGGCTTCCATGTTGCGCAGCTTGATCGTGTAATCGTTGCGGACGTCGCCATTCGACAGCAGCATGAAGGGTGGATTGCGATCCTTCGCCACGCTCAGGTCAATCCGCTGGCGTGTGCCAAGCGCAAACAGCAGGCCAATGCCGATGGCGGCCCAGACCCCGAAATAGACCAAGGTGCGCCAGTGCAGCGCGGTCTTGAGGATCGACCGGCGATCACCCCCGGCGCGTTCATGGTCACAATCTTCCAGCGTGGCATAGTCAATCAGCCCGCGTTCCCGCCCAAGCTGGACCATCACCTTGTCACAGGCATCGATGCACAGGCCGCAGGTGATGCAGGCAATGTCCGGCCCGTTGCGGATGTCATAGCCGGTCGGGCAGACCGCGACGCACTGGTTGCAGTCAACGCAGTCACCGATCAGATCGGGCTCGCGCTCCTTGGCCTTGACCGAGCCGCGCTGTTCGCCGCGCCAGTCCTTGTAGGTGACGATCAGGCTCTTTTCATCGAGCATGGCAGTCTGGATGCGCGGCCAGGGGCACATATAGATGCAGACCTGTTCGCGCATGAAGCCGCCGAAGACGAAGGTCGTGGCGGTCAGGATCGCAACCGTGGCATAGGCGACCGGCGCGGCCTGCCCGGTCCAGAAATCGACCGTCAGCGTGGGCGCATCGGCAAAGTACATGATCCAGGCACCGCCGGTCCAGAAGCTGATGGCGAGATAGATCGACCACTTGAGCGCGCGCTTAAAAATCTTCGTGGCGCCCCACGGTGCTGCTTCCAGCCGCATCTGGGCATTGCGATCACCATCCACCAGCCGGTCAACGTGCTGAAAGAGATCGGTCCAGATCGTCTGCGGGCAGGAATAGCCGCACCAGGCGCGGCCAAAGGCGCTGGTGATCAGGAACAGCCCGATCCCGGCCATGATCAGCAGACCAGCGACGAAATAGAATTCGTGCGGCCAGATTTCGATCGCGAACATGTAGAACCGGCGGTGGGCCAGATCGACCAGCACCGCCTGGTTCGGAGCAAAGGGGCCCCGATCCCAGCGCAGCCACGGCGTGAGGTAATAGATCCCCAGCGTGATGATCAGCATGAACCACTTGAAGCGGCGGAAGGGGCCGCTCACCACCTTGGGAAAGACGGCCTTCCGCTTTTCGTAGTAGGATACCTTTTGGGGCTCAGGGCTGAGCATTGGTCTCCCCCGTCGCAGGAGTTGCGGGCGCCGCAGCGGCCGGCGTTGCCTCCGGTGCTGCCACGAAATCCTCACCGCCCCCAAGCGAGTGGACATAGGCTGCCAGCATCTTGATCGTCACCGGATCAAGCTTGCCCCCCCAGGCCGGCATCACCCCGGCATGGGCCTGGGTAATGCTGCCGACAACCTGCTCACGCTTGCCGCCATAGAGCCAGATCGCGTCAGACAGGTTCGGCGCGCCGACCTGGCGCCCGCCCTTGGCATCGGCGCCGTGGCACACCGCGCAGTTGGCGGCGAACAGTGCGGCGCCCTTAGCGTTCGGCTTGCTCTTGCCGGTCAACGAGAGGACGTGATCGGCCACGGCCGCGATATCGGCCGGCGGCAGGATCCCGTCCTTGCCGAAGTTCGGCATCAGGCTCTGCCGCGTCGCGTCATTGCCCGGCTGACGAATCCCGTTGGTCAGCGTGGTCTCGATTTCCTTGATATTGCCGCCCCACAGCCAGTCATCGTCGCGCAGGTTGGGATAGCCCTTGTTGCCCGCTGCGCCCGACCCGTGGCACTGCACGCAGTTGACGCGGAAGGCAGCGCGGCCACCCTCGATTGCGGCGCGCATCAGGTCAGGCTTGCTGGCCAGCTGTTCGATCGGCGTGGCGGCGAGCGCTGCCAGCGTGCCGGCACGGCGCGCGTCTTCGGCCTTCATCTCGTCGGCCAATTGTCCGCGGCTGGTCCAACCCCACAGCCCTTCGCTGGCCTTGTTGGCCATCGGGATCGCCGGATAGACAATCACATAGCCGATCGCGAAGGCGATGCAGGCGTAAAAGGTCCACAGCCACCAGCGTGGCAAGGGATTGTTGAGTTCCTCGATCCCGTCCCAGCTATGGCCAACGGTTTCGACACCAGTTGCTTCGTCGATGCGCTTATCTGCCATCGTCGTCATCCTTGAAGATCATGGTCTTGGCCGCCTCGTTGGCGGAGCGGGCGCCCGGGCGGAACGGCCAGAGCACGAGGACGAGGAAGGTGACCAGCATGGCCAGCAGCCCCCAGCTATCGGCAAAGTGCCGCAGCATGTCATAGGTGGAATGCGTGCTCACCGGCCCTTCTCCTTGGCCAGGTCTTCCTGCGCAGCCGCGCTGTTCACATCGACCAGCGTACCCAGCATCTGCAGGTAGGCAATCAGCGCATCCATTTCGGTCAGCCTGTCGGGCTGGCCATCGAAATCGCGCACCTGCGCCTTGGGATAGCGCTTGCCCAGATCAGCCGCATCGCCCATCGGATCGGCCTGTGCCTTCAGATCCTCGTTCGCCTTGGCGATCTGATCCTTGGTATAGGGCGTTCCGGCCCGGTAGAGCGCGGTCAGCGTGGCGCTGGCATCGCCGGCATCGAGATCACGTTCGGCCAGGAAGGCATAGGTCGGCATGACCGATTCCGGCACCACGGCGCGCGGATCCTTCAGGTGCTGGACGTGCCATTCATCCGAATAGCGGCCGCCCACACGCGCCAGGTCCGGCCCGGTGCGCTTGGAGCCCCACTGGAACGGGCGATCGTACATCGATTCCGCGGCCAGGCTGTAATGCCCGTAACGCTCCACCTCATCACGGAAAGGGCGGATCATCTGGCTGTGGCAGACATAGCAGCCTTCGCGCACATAGATATCGCGCCCGGCCTGTTCGAGCGGGGTATAGGGACGCATCCCCTCCACCTTCTCGATCGTGTTGTCGATCCAGAACAGCGGGGCGATTTCCACGATCCCACCGATCGTCACCGCGGCAAAGGCCGCGATGCCGAACAGCGCGATGTTGCGCTCCATCTTCTTGTGGCGCCGCCAGTCTTCCTTGGGGGCGGTGTCGGTTGCGTTTGCAGTCATTATCTGGGCCCCCTTATTCGGCCGGAACGGCGATCAGCGGACGATCCGCGGCCGGATCATGCTTCGGCTGGTAGAGCGGCTCCTCGTCGCGGAGGTTGCCGGCAATCGTCTGCCAGATGTTGAAGCTCATGATGGCGGCACCGGTCAGGAACATGCCCCCGCCAAAGGCGCGCAGCAGGTACATCGGGTGCAGCGCGGCCACCGTTTCGGCGAAGGAGTTCACCAGATAGCCATCGGCCCCATATTCGCGCCACATCAGGCCCTGGGTGATCCCCGCCACCCACATCGAGGAAGCGTAGAAAACGATCCCCAGGGTCGCCAGCCAGAAGTGCCAGTTGACCATCCGCAGCGAATAGAGCCGTTCACGCTGCCACAGGCGCGGGACCAGGTAATAGACGCTCGCGAAGGTGATCATGCCGTTCCAGCCCAGCGCGCCGGAGTGAACGTGGCCGATGGTCCAGTCGGTATAGTGCGAGAGCGAGTTGACGCTCTTCACGCTCATCATCGGGCCTTCGAAGGTGCTCATGCCGTAGAAAGCCAGCGCCAGCACCATCATGCGGATGATCGGATCGGTGCGGACCTTGTCCCAGGCGCCGTTGAGCGTCATCAGGCCATTGATCATCCCGCCCCAGCTCGGCATCCACAGCATGACCGAGAAGACCATGCCCAGCGTCTGCGCCCAGTCGGGCAGCGCGGTGTAATGCAGATGGTGCGGCCCCGCCCAGATATAGAGGAAGATCAGCGACCAGAAGTGCAGGATCGACAGGCGATAGCTGTAAACCGGACGCTGCGCCTGCTTCGGCACGAAGTAGTACATCATCGCCAGGAAGCCGGCGGTCAGGAAGAAGCCCACGGCATTGTGGCCATACCACCACTGCACCAGCGCGCCCTGCACGCCCGACCATGCCGGATAGCTCTTCGAACCGAACAGGCTGACCGGAATGTTCACATTGTTGACCAGGTGGAGCATGGCCACGGTCAGGATGAACGAGAGGTAGAACCAGTTGGCGACGTAGATATGCGGTTCAGACCGCTTCACGATCGTGCCGACGAAAACGATCAGGTAGGCCACCCAGACGATCGTCAGCCACAGGTCAACATACCATTCCGGCTCGGCATATTCCTTGCCCTGGGTGATGCCCATCAGATAGCCGGTTGCGGCCAGGACGATGAACAGCTGATAGCCCCAGAACACGAAACGGGCGAGGCCGGGGAAGGCCAGCCTCGCCCGGCAGGTGCGCTGCACCACGTAGAACGAGGTGGAGATCAGCGCGCTGCCTCCGAAGGCAAAGATCACCGCAGAGGTGTGCAGCGGCCGCAGGCGGCCAAAGCTGGTCCATTCCAACCCAAGGTTGAGCACCGGGAAACCCAGCTGCAGCGCGATGATCAGGCCGACCAGAAACCCGGCCATGCCCCAGAACATCGTGGCAATCATGCCATAACGGATCAGGTCATCGTCATAGCGGGTTTCATCAAGCGGGGCCTTCAGCAGGCCGCGTACGGCCGCCTGAAAGTCCGTCGTGCGCAGCGAGATAACGAGGCCGATCAGCGCCGCCAGGGCGAAAACACCCATGTGCACCGAAAAGCCCCAGTCGACCGCGGCCGCCATGGCGAAAATGGAAACAAACATTGCAGCAAGCCACCAGCCGCTGCGCGAGACTACGGATTCCATGAGCCTTCCCTCTCAGGAAATGACAGATGGAACCGCTTTGGACCGCCTGTTGCAATGCAACATTGACCCGGATCAAATTTCATCTTTTGGTGCAGAAATAACCAAAAACAATGCGAAAATTGCGCAAGATCAATGTTTCGCGTTCGGTCCGGTCGCACCTCCCTGTCCTGCGCCGTAACCACCTCTGCTGCACAGGGCAGCTGCTGCGGCGCCGGATGAGGGATTATGAAAAAACTGACTGTCTCCGCCCTGCTGGGCGCCTGCGCTATCCTGGCCGCGAGCCCGGCCATGGCCGGCAGCACCGACGGCAAGGTCCAGGTCAAGCTGCTCGCCACGGGCGTGCTGCCGGATGGCAAGATCACCGCGCTGGAAAACAACACCATCGGCCTGCCGGCCGGCAGCCAGACCAGCGCCAATGACAATGTCGTGCCGACCGTGGCGATTGAATACTTCGCGACGGACAGCGTCTCGATCGAAACGATCTGCTGCCTGACCCAGCACAAGGTTGGCGGCGAGGGTCCGATCGCGGGAACTGCGATCCTTGATCACGTGCTGATCCTGCCGGCCACCGTCACGCTGAAGTACCATGTCAACGCCGGGCCGATTAAGCCCTATGTCGGCGTTGGCCCGTCGATCTTCTTCTACATCAACGAAAAGCCCGGCGCGACGACTGCGGCGCTGGGCGGCACCAAGGTCAAGCTCGACAACCAGTTTGGTTTGGCGCTGCAGGGCGGCGTCGACATCCCGCTCAGCAGCAACGGCTTTGGCGTCACCCTTGATGCCAAGAAGTACTTCATGAACACCCGCCTGCACGTATCCAATGCAGCCGGTGCGGAAGTGCTGACCACCAAGCACAAGCTTGATCCGTGGGTGCTGAGCGGCGGCGTTTCCTACCGCTTCTAACCGGCTTCGGCCAAAAGCCCTTCGCGGTCGCGGATTTCCACCTCGCGCCGCGAGGGCAGGTCGATCAGCCCGTCTGACTTGAGCCGGGTGAACTGGCGGCTGACGGTTTCGATCGTCAGCCCCAGCACGTCAGCCACCTGCTGACGGGAAAACGGCAGGGTAAAGCGCGTCAGCGGCTCATCGTGGGTGCCCTGGCAGCCCTGCTCCACCAGCCGTTCCGACATTTCGACGATAAAGCTGGCGACGCGCTCTCCGGCCGATTTGCGGCCCAGCAGCAGCATCCAGCGCCGGGTCCGATCCAGCTCGCCCAGGGTGCGTTGCAGCAGCTTGTGTTCCAGCGCCGGATGTTCCCGCGCAAAGGCATCAAAATCGCGGCGGCTGAACACGCAGACCTTGGCCTCGGTCAGGGCGGTGACGCCATGCCCGGTGGTCGATCCGAATGGCCGCCCGATGAAATCAGAAGGGTAAACCACCCCGACAATCTGCTCGCGCCCGTCCTCGGTACCGGTCGAAAGTTTGAGCACGCCATCGATCACATTGGCGACCAGGACCGAATCCTCGCCTTCCCAGATAAGCGATTCCCCGGGCGCCAGCACGCGGCGGCGACCGATAGTATTGAGCATTTCCAGCTCGTTGGTGTCCAGCGAAGAGCAAATCGCTCGGTTTCGGACAACACAGGTATCGCACACGCTCATACGAGCATATTGCCGGACCGGCCTTCCCCGCGCAAGCTAGACGAAATCGACCATGGCCCTCAGCTCTGCGCGCAGGCGGTCCCGCGCCTGGGCCTTAAGCTGATGCACGCGCGGCACGGAAACATCGAGGGTTGCGGCGATTTCGGCAAGATTGAGCTCTTCCGCGAAGTAGAGTTGCATCACCGGTTGCAGCCGTTCCGGCAGGTTCGCCAAGGCCTCGCGCATTTTCTGGATTTCCAGCAGATCGTGGCCGAAACCCGCTATCGCAAGATTGAAGGGGTGGCCGATCGCGAACCGCTGGTCAAAGACCACCCGGAGGATCCCCGCAACCGCGGGATTTCGATCCTGTTGCTGCGCTAGGCCGCCCGTGCCAAGTTGCGGGCGATGCATATCGCCTACCTGCTGTTCCCGAACGTCACCCAGCTGGACCTGACCGGTCCGGCCCAGTTCCTCTCTCGCCTGCCCGATGCCCGGGTCGATCTGGTCTGGGATAGCCTAGAGCCCGTACCGACCGACGCCGGATTTTCGATCATGCCAACGGCAACCTTTGCCGATGTGCCGCAGGCCGACCTGCTTTGCGTGCCGGGCGGGATCGGGGTGGCGAAGGTGATTGACCATGCCCCGGCGCTGGACTGGGTGCGGCAAGTTGGCACTTCGTCCGGGTGGGTAACCTCTGTCTGCACCGGCGCGCTGATCCTCGGCGCGGCGGGCCTGCTCAAGGGATACAAGGCGACAACGCACTGGGCCTGGCATGACCTGCTCGGCCTGTTTGGCGCCGAGCCTGTCCACGCCCGCCACGTGATCGACCGCAACCGCGCGACCGGCGGCGGCGTTACCGCCGGGATCGATTTCGCTCTGGCGCTGATGGCAGAGATCGCCGGGGAGGATCATGCGCGGGCGGTGCAACTAGCGCTGGAATATGATCCGGCCCCGCCGTTCGATGGCGGCTCGCCAGACAAGGCCGGGCAGGACCTGATCGATGCCTACACCGCCCGCGCGAACCGTCTGGCCCCCAGCCGCCGCGCAGAACTGATCGCTGCCGCGCATCGTCTGGGCTTTTCTGCTGGCTGACACCGTGCCACAGTCCCGGCCATAAATCAGGGAGGGACGATTCATGGCCGGCGGCCACCATGTGCTGTGGGGTACCCCGCATTCGCTCTACACGGGCAAAGCGCGCAGTTACCTGATCAAAAAACAGATCCCGTTCGTGGAGCGGGTCCCAGGCGATCAACGCTTTTTGGGCGAGATCGTGCCCACGATCGGCCACATGGTCGTGCCGGTGCTGGAAACGGCCGATGGCCAACTGGTGCAGGATACCAGCGCCATAATCGATCACCTAGAAGCGCTTTATCCTGATCCGGTGCTGGTCCCCGCAGGCGGCGTGCAGCAGGTGATCGCCGCCGTGCTTGATGCCTTCGGCTCGAATTATCTGCTGCCGCTGGCCATGCATTACCGCTGGACCTACCGGGCCGAGCAGGAGCTGTTTCTGCAGGCCGAGTTTGCGCGCGCCGTGCCGCCGGCCCTGCCCTATGAGCACCGTATGGCGATGGCCGGAGCGATCATGCAGCGCTTCAACGGCTTCCTGCCCAACCTGGGCGTCACGCCGGACGTGATCCCTGCGATGGAGGAAAGCTACCACGAATTGCTGGCCGTGCTCGAAGCGCATTTCCGCCAGCACCCCTACCTGCTGGGCGGGCGCCCAAGCCTGGCTGATTTCGGGCTGATTGCCCCGCTTTACGCCCACCTTGCCCGCGATCCGGTTCCGGCCCAACTGATGCGCACAGTGGCGCCCAGCGTTGCCCGCTGGACCGAACGGATGAACAGTCCCGCCATTGCCGACAGCGACTATGCCGACACCAGCGCGACTTTCCCTGCGGACGATGCCATCCCTGAAACGCTCGAAGATGTGCTGCGGGTCGCTTTTGCCCATTGGGGGCCCGGCCTTGCTGCCGATGCCGCGCAGTTCGATGCCTGGCTGGCCGGGCTTGAGGACGCAGCGCCCGGCACACTCGTCTCGCATGACGGTGAGCGGCAGGTCCATCCGCACGTCGGCCGGGTCAGCTATGCCTGGCGCGGGGTGACAATCGAGCGCGCCAGCCAGGCGCATTCGCTGTGGCACCTGGCGCGCGCGCAAGCGCTGGCGGCAGCCCTGCCGCCCGAGCAGGCCGCATCCCTTGCGGCACTGCTGGAACGCACCGGCGGCACCGCCATCATGGCAACCCGCACCGCGCGCGCCATGACCCGATCCGAAAACGTCCTGGTCCTGGCCTGAGGGCCACGATCCCATCAGCTTGTAAGGAATACCGATGAACTACGATGATGTTGTCCTGGGCCGCCGATCGATCCGCGGCTATCTCAACAAGCCGGTGCCGCGCGCGCTGATCGAGGAAGTCCTGACCCTCGCCATGCGGTCACCCAGCTCGATGAATACCCAGCCGTGGAACTTCCACGTCATCACTGGCGAGCCGCTGGACCGGATCCGGGCCGGCAATACCGAACGCAATCTCGCAGGCGTGCCGCACAGCCGCGAATTCCGCACCGGCAGCGCCTTTGAAGGCGTCCACCGCGAACGCCAGATCGGTGTGGCCAAGCAGCTGTTCGCCGCGCAGGGGATCGCCCGCGATGACAAGGAGGCTCGGCTCGACTGGGTGCTGCGCGGGTTCCGGCAGTTTGATGCGCCGGTCTGCGTGATCATCACCTATGACAAGGAACTGGCCGACAGCGATGACACCGCCTTCGATTGCGGCGCGGTCACCACGGCGCTGGTCAACGCCGCCTGGTCACGCGGGCTGGGCTGCGTGATCAACAGCCAGGGGATCATGCAAAGCCCGGTGGTGCGCGAACACGCCGAAATTCCGGCCGATCAGGTGATCATGAAGGCCGTGGCGCTGGGCTGGCCGGATGACAGCTTCCCGGCCAACGCGGTCGTTTCGGAACGCAAGTCGGTGGAAGAGGCCACCCGCTGGGTCGGCTTCGACTGAACAGAAAAGGGCCCGGCGGCTTCGGGGGACCGCCGGGCCTTGCCTGGAAGGGGACAGGCAACCGTGTTCAATGGGTAGAACGGTTGCCGCTGCCGCCGGTTAAGGGATAAAAATCAGAACGGCACCCAGCGCTGCTTTTTTGACAGTTTCATGTAGCCCGCGCTCACACCAACGCGCAAACCGGCGCCCATCCGGACCGGGATCAGCACCACATCGCCCTGGCGCATATAGCTAACATTGAACCCGCCAATCAGATAGGCCTGACCTTCGGCAGCGCGAAACAGCTTGTAGAGGTCTTCGGTGTTGTAGAGGTTATAGACCAGCACAAAGGTCTTCCCGGCGTTCGCCCCGAAATCAAGGCCCAGCGAGGGCCCGGTCCAATAGACCGGCTTTTCGCCTTCAACCTTGTGGTGCAGCGTGCCAGATCCATAGCGCACCCCAAAGCCGAATGCCCCGCCGCCTTCGCGGCCGATGATATAGGCATTGGGTTCGCCCTGCTTCTTGAGCAGATCCTGGATCAGGGTTGCCAGGCTTTCAGCCCCCTTGCCAAACAGGCTCTCGGCCGCGCCGATCAGATCGTCTTCCTGATAGGTCGTCGCGGCCGTTGCGGGCGAAGCCGGCGCCGTGGCCGCGGGCGCTGGCGCCGCGGCCGGAGCTGGCATGGGTGCGGCTTCGGGAGCCGGGGCTGGAGCCGGGGTCGGAGCTGAGGTTGGAGCCGTCACTGCCGTCTTGAGATCCCCGTCGATCGCCTTGTTGGGATCCACCGGGGTCACCTGAGCGGCGAGACCCGTGCTGAACGCCAAAGCAGTCAGGCCCAGCAAACTGGCCCACCACTTACGCTGCGGCTGCGCTATAATCATATCTGAGTTCCGTGCCTGGCTACCCGGCAGAGCCGCCGGGCAGAATACCGGCACTGGTCAAAATCGAGGTCGTGGCGCGCGGCAATCTGCCCGCGATGGACCGGGTCTCTTTCGCGATGAATCGAGTCTTTTCCGTGCGCCATAAAAAGTCCCCGTCAGCCCCTTGCCGCCCTGCGCCCCCCTCGCTATAGGCCGCGCTTCGCCGCTGCGATCCGGAGACGTGGGTGAGTGGCTGAAACCAACGGTTTGCTAAACCGTCGTACTGGTAAATCCGGTACCGAGGGTTCGAATCCCTCCGTCTCCGCCATCATTGGCCTCAGCGCCAGTCGTGCAGCCACGGCTCAACATCCGCTTCGGTCACAGCCGCAGTCCCGATCCGGAACAGGGCGGTGCGTCCTGCGGGTTCAGGGGGGCCGAGCAGGCGCTCGACCGGGTGGTAATGCGGTCGCGTGGCGTAATCATCGAACATCAGCGTGGCGGCTGCGCCGTTGGCGTGGGCCCGGCGCGCCGCTTCGAGTGCGCAGGCCACCCGGTAACGGCCATCGACCAGGATCAGGTCGGGAAACGACGTGAGATCCCATGGCGCCGTGACATAGGCCCTGGCGCGCCGGGGCTTGGGTTGCAGCGGCAGCTTTCGGTTAGCCGCGCGCCAGCCCCGCAATGTACCGAACGGCCAGGCCATAACCGGCAATGCCAAGGCCTGAGATCACGCCGGTAACCGCCGCGGTCATGATCGTGTCCTTGCGCCAGGCTTCCTCGCGGCGGTGGATGTTGGAGATGTGCACCTCTACCACCGGGCATTCGACCAGCTTGAGCGCATCAAGCACCGGATAGCCGGCATAGGAAAAGGCCGCCGGATTGATGACGATTCCGGCCAGGCCCGTGCGCCCCTGCTGGATCCATTCGACCATCTCATGCTCGGCATTGGTCTGGCGGAAATCGATGACATGGCCGGCTGCTTCGGCTTCGGCCCGACACAGCGCTTCGGCATCAGCCAGCGTGGCCGTGCCGTAAACCTCTGGCTCACGCGTGCCGAGCAGGTTGAGGTTGGGTCCGTTGAGGACGAGGATCGTACCGGCCATTGCGCAAGCTCCCTGTTGCCAACCCGCCTTAACCCAATCGCACGGGCTGGCAAACCCGCTGTCAGGCAGCCGGCTTCTTGCGCTGCAGGCCAGACCGCTTGCACGAGGCGACCAGTTCGCCACGCTGGTTGTAGGCCTGGTGCAGGAACGTAACGATCCCGGCATCCGGGCGAGACTTTGATTCCCGCAGCTCCAGCACCTCGGTCACGATATTCAGCGTATCGCCAATGAACACCGGCTTGGGGAAGCGGACCTCATCCCAGCCCAGATTGGCGACGGCAGTGCCCAGCGTCGTATCGCCGACGCTGACGCCAACCATCAGGCTCAGCGTGAAGCAGGAATTGACCAGAACCCGGCCATATTCGCTGCCTTTCATATATTCCGCATCCAGGTGCAGCTGCGCCGGATTGTGTGACAGGGTGGTGAACAGCACATTGTCCGTTTCAGTCACCGTGCGGCGGATCGCGTGATCAAAGCGCTGACCCACGGACAGTTCGTCAAACCAGACACCGGGCATTGCTCTCTCCTAGCTCCGGAACACGACCGTGCGGCTGCCGTTCAGCAGCACGCGGTCTTCAAGATGCAGGCGCACCGCTTCGGCCAGTACGCGCCGTTCTATATCGCGGCCCTTGCGGACCAGGTCTTCGGGCGCATCGGCATGGCTGATCGGTTCGACATCCTGATGGATGATCGGTCCTTCATCGAGATCCGCGGTGACATAATGCGCCGTCGCGCCAATCATCTTGACCCCGCGGGCATGGGCCTGGTGATAGGGCCGCGCCCCCTTGAAGCCGGGCAGGAACGAATGGTGGATGTTGATGCAGCGTCCGGCCAGATCGGCCGAAAGTTCGTCTGACAGCACCTGCATATAGCGCGCCAGCACCACCAGTTCGGCCCCGGTTTCGGCAATCAGCCCACGCAGCGCGGCTTCCTGCTGCGGCTTGGTTTCCGCGGTAATCGGCAGGTGGTGATAGGGAATGCCATCGGGCAGGGCGGCAGACAGCGCCGCGCGCGGATGATTGCCGACGATCCCGACAACATCCATCGGCAATTCCCCGATCCGCTGGCGATAGAGCAGGTCTGACAGGCAGTGATCGAACTTGCTGACCAGGATCAGCACCCGGCGCAGATCGCTGCCGGCGCGCAGGGTCCAGCGCATGCCCAATTCGGCTGCCAATCCCGCCAGGGCTAGGCGATAGTCAGCCAGCTGGCGACGGCCGGGGGCGAAGGCCACCCGCATGAAAAACTGGTCATCGGCGATATCGTTGAACTGCTGGGCTTCAAGGATATTGCCGCCCTGTTCGAACAGCAGCCCGGTTACGCGCGCGGTTATGCCGGGGCGGTCAGAGCAGGAAAGCGTCAGGATCAGGCGGTCAGACATGGCCACGCTCTTGGCCGATGGGCGCCGGTTTGCCAACACCGCGTGTCCGATCCGGCTGTCCGAGGCGCCAAAAACACGCTTCGCGCTTGCCTTGGCGGCGATTCCTGCGTAGTGGCCCGCGCTTAATTGACACGGATTCGATGATCTGCCTGGCTAACAAGGGCTGCCATGGCCGATTGACGTGTCTCGAACAAGGAGACGAAAATGCCCAAGCTCAAGACCAAGAGCGGCGTCAAAAAGCGCTTCAAGCTCACTGCAACCGGCAAGATCAAGCACGGCGCAGTTGGCAAGCGTCACCGTTTGATCAGCCACAACGCCAAGTACATCCGCCAGCATCGCCGCACCGACACGATCTCTGACGCTGACGCGAAGACGATCAAGAAGTGGGCGCCCTACGGGCTCAACTGAGGAGTACTGAAAGATGAGCCGTATCAAGCGGGGTGTTACCACCCGTGCCAAGCACAAGCGGATTCTGGATCAGGCGAAGGGCTATCGTGGCCGTCGCAAGAACACGATTCGCGTTGCCCGTCAGGCCGTCGAAAAGGCTGGCCAGTACGCCTATCGCGACCGCAAGGTTAAGAAGCGGACCTTCCGCGCCCTGTGGATCCAGCGCATCAACGCTGCGGTCCGCGCCGAAGGCCTGACCTATTCGCAGTTCATCCACGGCACCAAGCTGGCCGGGATCGAACTGGACCGTAAGGCAATGGCCGATCTGGCGATGAACGAAGGCGGCATCTTCGCTGCTGTCATCGCTCAGGCCAAGGCTGCCCTGCCGGCCTAAGCCGCAGGCGCCTGCCAAGTGCAAGGGGCGCGGACGGGAAGCCGTCCGCGCCCTTTTCGTTTGGCCTTTGCGCAGCGGGCTCACCGGCGCAAATCGCAGATTCGGTTTTGACCCTGCCCGGTGGGGCGGCTACAGGCGCGGCTTCAAGCAAAGGACAGGGCCAAACCAGTGGATTACGCAAGCACCCGTGAAGCGGCGCTGGCACGCATTGCCGCCGCGCAGGATCTCGATGCGGTAGAGGCGCTGCGGATCGAGTTTCTGGGCAAGCAGGGCTCGATCTCGGGCCTGCTGAAGACGCTGGGCGCCATGTCGCCGGAAGACCGGCAGACGGTTGGCCCGCAGATTCACGCGCTGCGCGAAGGCGTGACCGATGCCCTGGCGAACCGCAAGGCCGGGCTGGAAGCCGCCGTGCTTGAGGCGCGCCTCGCCAGCGAAACGGTCGATCTGACGCTGCCTGCCCCCGACGCTCCGCGCGGTTCGGTCCACCCGGTCAGCCAGGTGATGGACGAACTGGCCGAGATCTTTGCCGACCTTGGCTTTGCCGTCGCCACCGGTCCTGAGATCGAGGACGACTGGCACAACTTCACCGCGCTCAACATTCCGGAAAGCCACCCGGCGCGCGCGATGCACGATACCTTCTATTTCCCGGACAAGGACAGTGAAGGCCGCGCCATGTTGCTGCGCACGCACACCAGCCCGGTCCAGATTCGGTCGATGCTGGAACAGGGTGCGCCGATCCGCATCATCGCCCCGGGCCGCGTCTATCGCAGCGACAGTGACGCCACCCACACGCCGATGTTCCATCAGGTCGAAGGACTGGTAATCGACAAGGGCATTCACCTGGGCCACCTCAAGTGGACGCTGGAGACCTTCCTCAAAGCCTTCTTCGAGCGCGACGACATCGTCCTGCGCCTGCGCCCCAGCTATTTCCCGTTCACCGAACCTTCGGTGGAGGTCGACGTTGGCTTCGCGCTGGTGAACGGCAAGCGTATCCTCGGCGGCTCGGGCGATGCCCCCGGTCATGGCTGGATGGAACTGCTCGGCAGCGGCATGGTCAATCGCAAGGTCATCGCTGCCGGCGGGTTTGATCCGGATGAATGGCAGGGCTTTGCCTTTGGCGTCGGCGTCGACCGCCTTGCCATGCTGAAGTACGGCATGGACGATCTGCGCGCCTTCTTCGATGGCGATGCCCGCTGGCTGTCGCACTATGGCTTCAACCCCAACGACGTGCCGACCCTGTCGGGCGGCGTCGGCACGTCGTTGGGGTTGAAGCCATA
>CAWUNP010000009.1:0-14410 GCA_963923805.1 uncultured Novosphingobium sp.
GCTGGGTGAGCCGGTGGGCCAGACCATCGGTTACCTGACCCGGCTCGACAGCAAGCGCTCAGCCAAAACGCGCGTGCTGGTGATGACCGAGGCGATTTTCGTCAGCACCTTGCTGGACGATCCCGAACTGGCCGGCGTTTCCGCCGTTCTGTTCGACGAAGCCCACGAGCGGCACCTCGATAGCGATCTTGGCCTCGCGCTGGCGATCGAGAGCCAGGGAGTGCTGCGGGAAGACCTGCGCTTGCTCGTCATGTCGGCCACGCTGGATGGCGCGCGGTTTGCCAGCCTGCTGGGTGAGGCTCCGGTTGTCGAAAGCGCGGGCAAGGCCTGGCCGCTGGAGATCCGCTGGCTCGGTGCGCGGCCCGAAGTTCGAATTGACGAGGCCATGGCCAGCGCAGTGCTGACCGCGTGGCGCGAGGAGACCGGCGATGTGCTGGCCTTTCTGCCGGGCGTTGGCGAAATCGAACGCACGCGTGAGCGGCTGGCCCAGCGACTGCCCGATGTGCCGATCCTGCCGCTCCACGGACAATGCGAGCCCGCTGCCCAGCGGGCCGCGATCAAGCGCGATCGACAAGGCCGCCGCCGGATTGTCCTCGCCACAGCGATTGCCGAGACTTCGCTGACGCTGGATGGCGTGTCCGTGGTGGTCGATGCGGGCCTGTCGCGCTGGGCGGAGTTTGACAAGGCGGCGGGGGTGACTCGGCTGGTCACGCACCGCGCCTCACAGGCGGCGGCCGCCCAGCGCGCAGGCCGTGCAGCGCGTCAAGGCCCCGGCGTGGCCTATCGCCTGTGGGAAGAGGCCGCCCACGCCGGTCGCCCTGCGTTTGAACCGCCCGAAATCATGACCAGCTATCTGACACCGCTGATGCTCACGCTGGCGCAGTGGGGCGCAACTGACGTGCCGCAGATGGCCTGGCTCGATCCACCGCCGCCTGCGGCCCTTGCTGCGGCCAAGGCCGGATTGCAGGCGCTTGGTGCGCTGGATGCGGCGGGCGCGATCACGCCGCATGGGCGCAGTATGGCCCAATTGCCGATGGAACCGGGGCTGGCGCATATGCTGCTCTATGCTGCGCGCCACGGCGTTGCGGATGAGGCAGCGCGGCTCGCCCTGCTGTTGCAGGAGCGCGGGCTGGGTGGCCGAGGCGAAGACCTTGCGTTGCGGCTGGATCGCTGGGATGGGGACCGGTCTGGGCGAGCCGAAGCATCGCGTAAGTTGGCCGAGCGCTGGGAAGCGCGGGCCAAGGCGCTGGTTCCGGCTGCGTCCAAGGACAGCCCGCCATTGGCCGTGTTGCTGGCTGAAGCCTTTCCAGACAATCTTGCCAAGCGCCGCGATGCTGCCGGAGAGGACTGGTTGACGGCCGGGGGCAGGGGGCTGCGGCTGGATCCGACGTCATCACTCGCCCGTGCCGAATGGCTGGCGGTTGGCGATGCTCAAGGTGAGGCGAAAGGTGCCCGGATTACCGGCGCAATCGCTTTGACCGAGACTGAAGTGCAGCGCTGGCTCGCCCACCGGATCGAGCGCCGCTCGGTGCTGCGTTGGGTAGCTGATGAACGCCGGGTCGAGGCGCTGGTGGAATCCCGCCTTGGCGCGGTCTCGTTGGCGCGAGGCTCTGATCCCTCGCCAGACCCGGCTGCGATCCGGGCCTTCCTGGTTGAACGCATCCGTGCGGAGGGGCTGGACCTTGTGCCGTTTGGCAAGGCCAGCATGGGGCTGCTCAAACGCGCGCGTTTTGCCGGTATTGAGGAATTGGGCGATGAAGCCCTGTTGCTCGATGTGGATGAATGGCTGGGGCCTTTGCTGACCCGGCGGCTTGATGCGCTGGAATCGGTCAAGCTTCACGATGCCCTGCGCACGCGGCTGGACTACGCGGCGCAGCAGGCGCTGGACAAGCTTGCGCCCGCGCAGTTCGTTTCCCCGGCGGGGACCAGTCATGCGATCGACTATGACGATCCCGGCGGTCCCTCGGTTGAGGTGCGGGTTCAGACGCTGTTCGGGATCGATCGGCACCCCACATTCGGTCAGCCGCCGCAGCCGCTGTTGCTCAAGCTGACTGACCCCGGCGGCAAGCCGCTCCAGACCACGCGGGACCTGCCGGGTTTCTGGCGCGGATCGTGGAAAGATGTGCAGCGTGACATGAAGGGCCGCTATCCCAAACACCGCTGGCCGGATACGCCTTGGGCCGAAGACCCAAGCCTCAAGACGAAAAACGCGTTCGAAGCCTCGCGTCGCTCTTGATTCCCGGCGCGATTCGCCCGAAAGCGCCCGTCATGTCTGCACGCATCTATCAACGCCCCAAGAACGCCATGCAGTCGGGCAAGGCCCTGCTGGACCAGTGGATCCTCGATTTCGCCCCGGCCGAGGCGCGCAAGCCCGATCCGCTGATGGGCTGGTCGGGCTCGGGCGATACGCAGACCCAGGTGCAGCTGAAGTTCCGCAGCTTGGCCGAAGCTCAGGCCTATGCCGCGAAGCATGGCATCACGGCCATGGTCCACGGCACCCCGCCGCGCCGCCTGAAGCTGCAGAGCTACGCCGACAACTTCCGCTAGGTCGTGCTCGCTCGCGCCCTCCCGCCGGCGCGGTGCTGCCAAAGGCTTGCGTAATCGGCCCAAGGCCGCCATATGCCCGCCCGGGAGTCGGTCGGACGCTTGCGTCCGCCAACCTGGTCAGGTCCGGAAGGAAGCAGCCACAACGGGTTGCGGCGGGTCGGCCGGCTCCTTTTCCTCCATTCGACAATTGTGCCGCCAGCGCCTACCAAGGACGCGATGGACGATTCACCCGATATCTTTGGCGAAGAGCCTGAGGACGAGGCCCCCAGCGCTGCGGAACTCGAAGCCGCAGGGCAGGAATCGATGTTCGGCGCGCCCGAACCGGCTCCGGCTCCAGCTCCTGTGGCCTCTCCAGCGCCTGCGCCGGTCGCCGCAGCCATAGCCGCGCCCGCGGCCCAGGCGCAGCCTTATCGCGTGCTGGCGCGCAAGTACCGATCGCAGACCTTTGCCGAGCTGATCGGGCAGGATGCGATGGTCCAGACGCTGGCCAACGCGATCAAGCGTGACCGGTTGGCCCACGCCTTCCTGATGACCGGCATCCGCGGGGTGGGGAAGACCTCCACCGCGCGCCTGATCGCCAAGGCGCTCAATTGCGTCGGTCCGGACGGGCAGGGCGGTCCGACGATCGATCCTTGCGGGCAGTGCGAACCGTGCCTGGCGATTGCCGAAGGCCGCCATATCGACGTGATCGAGATGGACGCCGCCAGCCACACCGGCGTGGATGACGTGCGTGAGATCATCGAGGCGGTGCGCTATGCGGCCGTTTCGGCGCGCTACAAGATCTACATCATCGACGAAGTCCACATGCTCAGCCGCAATGCGTTCAACGCCTTGCTCAAGACGCTGGAAGAACCGCCGCCGCATGTGAAGTTCCTGTTCGCGACGACCGAGGTGGACAAGCTGCCGGTCACGGTGCTGTCGCGCTGCCAGCGCTTTGACCTGAAGCGGATTCCCACGGAACTGCTCGCCAGCCACTTCGCGATGATCTGCGGCAAGGAAGGCGTTGAGGCTGAGGCTGAGGCGCTGGCGATGATCGCCGCGGCGGCCGATGGCTCGGTGCGTGATGGCCTCTCGATCCTTGATCAGGCGATTGCTCATGCCGATCTGGGCGGTGAGGGCAAGGTGACTGCCACCCAGGTACAGGACATGCTGGGCCTGGCTGACAAGAGTGTCCAGCGCCGCCTGTTCGCTGCCCTGATCGGTGGCGATGCGGCTGGCCTGCTTGATCTGGTTGATCAGCAATTTGCCCTGGGGGTTGAGCCGCCCGCGCTGCTGCGCGGGGCGCTGGAACTGACCCATCGGGTGACACTGGCGCAGCTGGGGCGCGACGAATCCTCTTTCTCCGAGGAAGAGCGCGCCGCGATCAGCGAATGGGCGCAGCGGCTTTCCGCCGGCCAATTGCACCGCCTGTGGCAATTGCTGCTCAAGGGCCACGAAGAGGTCAAGATCGCGCCCGATCCGCTTGTCGCGGCGCGGATGGCCTTGCTGCGGGTGCTACACGCTGCGGACCTGCCCGATCCCGGCACGCTGGCGAAGCATTTGGAAAACGCGCTGGCCAATGCCCCGCGCACCGAAGGTTCGCCGTCTGCCGCTGCCGCTCCGGCTCCGGTTGCCAGCATGGGCTGGGAACAGTTGATCGAGACTGTCGACCAGTCGGGCCAGCTGCGCGTGGCGCAGGTCATGCGGGATTGGGTGCGGGTGATTGCGATTGCACCGGGCGAGCTGACCTATTCGGTTGCGCCGGGCAATCCGGGAGACGTTGGCCCCGAAGTGCGCGATGCGATCCTGCGCGCGACCGGTGAACGCTGGACCGTCCAGCGCGGCGAGGGCGAGGGCGCGCCCACCCTGCGCGAGCAGGCCGAGGCCCAGAAGGCGGCAGAAGACGCGGAACTGCGCCGTCACCCGCTGGTTGAGGCCGCCTTGGCCGCTTTCCCGCAGGCCGAGATCGTTGAAGAAAAGCCCGAGGCGCGCATTGCCAGCGCCGGGGGCAGCAAGTGGAGAAACTGACGTGAAGTCGATGGAAGAGATGCTCAAGGCCGCACAGCAGGCTGCCGAGACCATCCAGAAGCAAATGACCGAAAGCCAGATCAAGCTCGATGGGATCGAGGTGGAAGGCCGCGCCGGTGGCGGGCTCGTTTCGATCCGTGCTTCGGCCAAGGGACGGATCATCGGTGTCAATATCGACGACAGCCTGCTCAAGCCCGAAGAGAAGGGCATCCTTGAGGATCTGATCGCCGCCGCCTTCAACGATGCGCGGGCCAAGGCAGACGAAGTTGCCGGTCAGGAAATGGCCCGGATGCAGTCCGGGATGGGACTGCCGCCGGGCTTCAAGCTGCCGGGAATGTAAGGACCTGGCCGGCGCGGATCAGCGCGCCGGTTCGATCCGCTTGCCGCCCTTGATTACCGCGGCTGGCGCTTCCAGCAGGCGGACGTTGGTGAGCGGATCACCCTCAACCGCCACCATATCGGCATAGCGACCGGTCGCGATCTGGCCGACATCGCCTTCCTGGCCCAGCGCCTGCGAGGCGGTGATCGTGGCGGCGCGGATCGCGTCGAGCGGGGTCATCCCGTATTGCACCATGACCGCGAACTGCTGGCCCACCTGGCCATGCGGCATGACCCCGGCGTCTGATCCGAACACCATGCGCACGCCGGCCTTGAACGCCTTGCGGAAGTTGTCGCGCTGGATCTGGGCGACCTCGCGGTCCTTGCGCAGATTGTCTTCCAGCACGCCGTTCTTCTTGCCTTCGGCCTGGGTGTAATCGGTGTTCTTGATGTCCATCGAGAAGTAGACCGGCTTGGTCCGGCTGATGGCGAGCTTGATCCCTTCATCGTCAACCAGGCTGACGTGTTCGATCGTATCGATCCCGGCCTTGATCGCTGCCTTGATTCCGGCCGCGCCGTGGGCATGGGCGGCCACGCGCAAGCCCCACATCTGGGCTTCATCAACGATTGCGCGCAGCTCGCTTTCGCTCAGCTGCTGCTGGCCGGGTTCGGTGTTGCGGCTGAAGACCCCGCCGGTGGCGCAGACCTTGATCACTTCGGCGCCAAACTTGCGCTGGCGCCGCACCTGATAGCGCAGCTCTTCCTCGCCATCGCCGACGCCTTCTTCCTTGTGGTCCTTTTCCAGCGAGGGCGGGAGGAAGGTGGAATCGCAGTGGCCGCCCGTGGCGCCCAACGCATAGCCGGCAGGAACGATGCGCGGGCCGATGGCATAGCCATTGGCGATCGCCTGCTTCAGGCCGATATCATTGCGGTTAGCCGAGCCGACGTTGCGCACAGTGGTGAAGCCGGCATCGAGCATGGCCCGGGCATTGCCCACGGCGGTCATGCCAAAGAAGCTGTCAGTGAATTCGAGGCCGCGATAGCCGCCAATGTCCGCCGGTCCATCGAGGTGGACGTGCATGTCGATCAGCCCGGGGACCAGCGTCTTGCCGGGCAGGTCCACGCGGTCGACCTCGGCCGAGAGCTTGATGGTGCGGGCATCGGTAATGCTGGTGATGCGCCCGGCGTCGTCCACGAAGATGGCGGGGTGGTCAACGTAGCTGCCTTTGGCGACGTCAAGATAACGATCGGCAGTGATCACCACCGGCTTGGCCAGTGCCGGGGCGGCCAGAACGGCCGCGGCAATCGAAAGCGAAAGGGCAAGGGGCTTCATCGGCAATATTCTCCCGGGAATGTGCCGTTCTGATGCTTGTTTCGTACGCGAATAGCAATCCCGCGCCGTCCACAGCCCTGAAAGCGCCGCCCATTGCACCGTCCAAGGGGCATCCCCATATCGCGAGTTAAGCCGGGACTCACCCGGATGGTGCAACGAGCACCGTTTGATGATGGATAGCCAGATGCATTTGCTCCCCCTGCTGCCCCTTCGCGATATTGTCGTGTTCCCCGGGATGGTCGTGCCGCTGTTTGTCGGCCGCGAAAAATCGGTCGCCGCGCTCGAAGCGGCAATGGCAGGGGACAAGGATATCTTCCTGCTCGCGCAGCTCGATCCGGGTTGCGACGATCCCGATGGTGACGACCTTTATGATGTTGGCGTAGTCGCCACCGTCCTGCAGCTGCTGAAGCTGCCCGATGGCACGGTCCGCGTGCTGGTTGAGGCGCGCCAGCGGGCAAAACTGCAGGACCTGCGGGTGGAGAGCGGCGCGCAGGGCGAAATGGTTGTCGCCGCGGTGGAGCTGATGGACCAGCCCACCGCGAGCGGCAATGAGGTTGAAGCGATGATGCGCTCGGTGGTCGAGACCTTTGCCGAATATGCCAAGCTCAACAAGAAGCTGCCGCAGGACGCGGGTGAGAACCTGGGCGAAATCACCGAAGCCTCGCCGCTGGCGGACGCCGTGGCCGCTCACATCCAGACCAAGGTGGCCGACAAGCAGGCCATGCTGAGCGAGAGCGATCCGCTCAAGCGGCTGGAGATGGCCCATTCCTTCATGGAAGGCGAACTGGGCGTACTGCAGGTTGAGCGGCGCATCCGCGGGCGCGTGAAGCGCCAGATGGAAAAGACCCAGCGCGAATATTACCTCAACGAACAGCTCAAGGCGATCCAGCAGGAGCTGGGCGGCGAAGATGCGGGCGAGGTCAATGAACTGCAGGAGCTGCAGGACAAGATCGATCGTCTCAAACTGTCGAAGGAAGCCCGGGCCAAGGCCAATGCCGAGCTCAAGAAGCTGCGCACGATGCAGCCGATGAGCGCCGAGGCCACCGTGATCCGCAACTACCTTGACGTGCTGCTGGGCCTGCCCTGGGGCAAGAAATCGAAGCTGAAGCGCGATATCCCGGCCGCCCAGGCGATCCTCGATTCCGATCACTATGCCCTGGAAAAGGTCAAGGACCGGATCGTCGAATATTTGGCGGTGCAGGCGCGCACCAACAAGCTGAAGGGGCCGATCCTGTGCCTCGTGGGCCCGCCGGGCGTCGGCAAGACCAGCCTTGGCAAGTCGATCGCCAAGGCGACCGGCCGCCAGTTCATCCGCCAGTCGCTGGGCGGGGTGCGTGATGAGGCTGAAATTCGTGGCCACCGCCGCACTTATATCGGATCGCTCCCGGGCAAGATCGTCAGCAACCTGCGCAAGGCCGGGACCAGCAATCCGCTGTTCCTGCTCGATGAGATCGACAAGCTGGGACAGGACTTCCGCGGCGATCCGGCTTCGGCCCTGCTGGAAGTGCTGGATCCGGAACAGAACGCCAAGTTCCAGGATCACTATCTGGAACTGGACTACGACCTGTCCGACGTGATGTTCGTCTGCACGGCCAACAGCCTGAACCTGCCGCAGCCGCTGCTGGACCGGATGGAGATCATCCGGCTGGAAGGCTATACCGAGGACGAGAAGGTCGAGATTTCGGAGCGGCACCTTGTCGCCAAGCAGGTTGAGGCCCACGGCCTCAAGGCCGGCGAATTCACGCTGGAAACCGCCGCCCTGCGCGATCTGATCCGCTATTACACCCGCGAGGCCGGCGTGCGCACGCTGGAACGCGAGATTGCGCGCCTGGCCCGCAAGAGTCTGCGCAAGATCTTGGAGGGCAAGGAAACCGCGATCACGATCACGCCTGAGAACCTGGGTGACTATGCCGGGGTGCGGAAGTTCAAGTTTGGCGAGGCCGAAGAGGAGCATCAGATCGGTGCGGTTACCGGTCTGGCCTGGACCGAGGTTGGCGGCGAACTGCTGACCATCGAAAGCGTGACCGTGCCCGGCAAGGGCGGGATCAAGACCACCGGCAAGCTGGGCGAGGTCATGAACGAATCCGTCCAGGCCGCCTTCAGCTTCGTCCGGGCGCGTTCACCGGCCTACGGCATCAAGCCCAGCCTGATCGCGCGCAAGGATATCCATATCCACTTGCCCGAAGGCGCCGTCCCCAAGGACGGGCCAAGCGCGGGGATCGGGATGGTCACTTCGATCGTCTCGACCCTGACGGGCATTCCGGTCCGCAAGGATGTCGCCATGACCGGCGAAGTCACGCTGCGGGGCCGGGTCCTGGCGATTGGCGGCCTCAAGGAAAAGCTGCTGGCCGCCCTGCGCGGCGGGATCACCACGGTGCTGATCCCCGAGGAGAACGTGAAGGACCTGGCCGAGCTGCCGGCGAACATCACGGCCGGTCTGGAAATTGTCCCGGTGGGCCATGTCGATCAGGTGCTCGAACGCGCGCTGGTGGCGGTTCCCGAACTGATCGAATGGACGGAGGCGGATGACCTGGCCAGCCAGCCAAGCGCTGGCACTGCGGCAGGCAGCGGGGAGGTCCCGACCGCGCATTGATGTGCGGCGGACAGGAGCGGCATTTCCGATTCGCTGCGTTGCAGCATGGCACGATTATCCGTGTTCCTACGCGTAGACGGTCAGGAACGGCGGGAATCGGTGGATAATCCGCGTCACCTCGATGGGTTTCACTTTGACAGCTTCCGGAAAAGCGGCTCAATTCCGTCAGCTTTTCGAGGCGAATCAAACTAGTCATTAATTCCACAAGGTAGGGGCTAATCTCCATGAACAAGAACGACCTGATCGGCGCAGTCGCAGAAGCAAGCGGCCTGACCAAGAGCGATGCCACCAAGGCTGTTGAAGGCGTGTTCGACGCCATCACCGGCGCGCTGAAGAAGGGCGATGAAGTGCGCCTCGTCGGCTTCGGCACTTTCTCGGTTGCCAAGCGCAAGGCTTCGACCGGCCGCAACCCGCGCACCGGTGAACCGATGGCAATCAAGGCTTCGGCTCAGCCGAAGTTCAAGGCCGGCAAGGGCCTGAAGGACGCTGTCAACTAAGCAGCTCTCCTGACGACCGCACCGCCTCGCGGTCGGCCAGCCAAATTGCGCCGCGTCTGCCTTGTGCAGGCGCGGCGTTCGGCTTTTTTGGGGGTTGTCATCGCGCGCTGTCTGGACGGTTGGCCCGGCCACGCCTATATCCCCTCGTAATGAAGCGTATTCTTCTCGCCTTTCTGGCCCTGATGACGGGGCTTGTTGCGCAGGCTGGCCCGGTCCAGGCGCGCATGAATGGTGCTGCGGATACGGAAATCGGCGTTTCCGACGGTGCGCGCGGCACGGCCCGGCCCAGTCAGGTCCAGGCCCAGCCTGTCGATGCCCCGGTTGCCCAAAAGGAACGGCGTGAGCGGCAGCTGACGCGAATCCGCCCCGGCCGCGGGCGGGTCTATATTCCATCGGTCCTGTTCGGCCCCGATCGCGCGCTGGAATAGCGCCAGCCTCTCCCTTTTTTGATGTCAATTCGCGCGCCGATAGCGGCTGCGCGGCTACCCCTATACCTTTGAATACACAGGAATTGCCCCATGATCGGCGCCATTGCCAAGGCCATTTTCGGCTCGTCCAACGATCGTTATGTCAAGTCGCTCGACAAGATTGTCCGTCAGATCAACGCTTTCGAGCCGACGATCGAGGCGCTGACCGATGATGAGCTGTCCGCCCAGACTGCCAAGTTCCGCCGCCAGCTGGATGAGGGCAAGACCCTTGACGAGATCCTGCCCGAAGCCTTCGCCACGGTGCGCGAAGCCGGCAAGCGCCGGATGGGTATGCGGCACTTTGACGTGCAGATGATCGGCGGCATCGTGCTCCACCGCGGTGAGATCGCCGAAATGCGCACGGGTGAGGGCAAGACCCTGGTGGCAACCCTGCCGGTCTATCTCAACGCGCTGGAGGGCAAGGGCGTCCACGTTGTTACCGTGAACGATTACCTGGCCAAGCGCGACGCCGAATGGATGGCTCAGATCTATAACTTCCTGGGCCTGACCGTGGGCGTGATCGTGCCCAATATGCCCGAGGATGAGCGCCGCGCGGCCTATGCCTGCGACATCACCTATGCCACGAACAGCGAACTGGGCTTCGATTATCTGCGCGATAACATGAAGCAGGAGCGGGGCCAGATGGTCCACCGCCCGTTCAATTTCGCGATCGTCGACGAAGTGGACTCGATCCTGATCGACGAAGCCCGCACCCCGCTGATCATTTCCGGCCCGACCGACGACAAGAGCAATCTCTATGTCGCCGTCGATGCGATCGTGAAGCAGGTGACCGAAGATCTCTACGAGAAGGACGAGAAGACCAAGAACATCAACTTCACCGAAGAAGGGGTGGAGTGGGTTGAGCGCCAGCTTGAAGCGGCGGGGCTGCTGGTCGGTTCGAACCTCTACGATGTGGAAAACACCCAGGTGGTGCACCACCTCGACCAGAGCCTGAAGGCCAATGTCATGTTCAAGCGTGACACCGACTACATCGTGAAGGACGGCAGGGTTGTCATCATCGATGAGTTCACCGGCCGCATGATGGATGGCCGCCGTTGGTCGAACGGGCTGCACCAGGCGGTCGAAGCCAAGGAAGGGGTCCGGATCGAGCCGGAAAACCAGACCATGGCTTCGATCACCTATCAGAACTATTTCCGGATGTATCCGAAGCTGGCCGGGATGACCGGCACGGCGGCCACTGAAGCGGCCGAATTCTTCGACATCTACCGCATGAACGTGGTGACGATCCCGACCAACGTGCCGGTGCAGCGGATCGACGAGGAAGACGAATTCTACAAGAACACCGCCGACAAGTTCCAGGCGATTGCCAAGCTGATCCGCGAAAAGAACGAGATCGGCCAGCCGGTGCTGGTGGGGACCGTCTCGATCGAAAAGTCGGAAATGCTGTCGGACTATCTGCGGCAGGAAGGGGTGCAGCACGCCGTGCTGAACGCCCGCTTCCACGAGATGGAAGCCCATATCGTCGCCCAGGCCGGCCGGCTTGGCGCGGTGACCATTGCTACCAACATGGCGGGCCGCGGCACCGACATCAAGCTGGGCGGCAATGCCGAGTTCCGGATCGAGGACGAGCTCAAGGACATGCCCGAAGGGCCGGAGCGCGACGCCGCGATCGCGAAGATCGAGGCCGAGATCGATGCTGAAAAGCAAAAGGTGCTGGCCGCCGGCGGGCTCTGCGTGATCGGCACGGAACGCCACGAAAGCCGCCGGATCGACAACCAGCTGCGCGGCCGTTCAGGCCGTCAGGGGGATCCGGGCCTGAGCAAGTTCTACCTCTGCCTGGAAGACGATCTGCTGCGCATCTTCGGCCCGGATACGCTGTTCGCCAAGATGATGAATTCGAACCTGGCCGATGGTGAGGCGATCGGTTCGAAGTGGCTGTCGAAGGCGATCGAGACCGCGCAGAAGAAGGTCGAAGCGCGCAACTATGACATTCGCAAGCAGGTCGTCGAATACGACAACGTGATGAACGATCAGCGCAAGGTTATCTATGAACAGCGCGCCGATATCATGGATGCCGAGGCGATTGACGATGTTGTGGTGGATATGCGCCACGATACGATCAATTCGCTGGTCGGGGCGGCCTGCCCGCCGGGGTCCTATCCCGAGCAGTGGGACATCGATGGCCTGCGCCGGAAGCTGGCTGAAGTGCTGGGCCTGGACGTGCCGCTGGACGACTGGATGCAGGAAGACGGGCTTGAGCCCGAAGCTATCGAAGAGCGGGTTGTCGCCCTGGCCGATGCCAAGGATGCCGAGAAGATCGGCGAGGATGCCGCGCTCTGGCGTCATGTCGAAAAGCAGGTCCTGCTCGATCGTCTCGATCACTACTGGAAGGAACATCTGGCCACGCTCGATGCGCTGCGTCAGGTCGTGTTCCTGCGGGCCTATGCCCAGAAGACCCCGATCAACGAGTACAAGCAGGAAGCCTTCGGCCTGTTCGAACGGATGCTGGAAGTGATCCGCGAGGACGTGACCCGCATCCTGATGAACAGCGCCCTGCGGATGCCCGAACCGGCGCAGCTCCCCGATTTGCCCGATTTCCTGACCAGCCACGTCGATGCTTCGACCGGCGCGGGCGGTGGTATGGCAACGCCGGGCGCGGCGGCCGTGATGGGTGCGCTGGGCGCTGGGGTGGCCGATCCCTATGCCGACATGGGCCTGTCGCGCAATGCGCCGTGCCCCTGCGGTTCGGGCCAGAAGTACAAGCACTGCCACGGGGTGGCTGCGTAACCATCAAGGACAGGGGGTGACGATGCTGGCCTTGGGTTTCTTCGTCACCGCCCTGCTTTATGCCGCTGTCGGGTTTGGCGGCGGATCGACCTACAGCGCGCTGCTGGCGCTGGCCGGGTTCGATTACCGGCTGCTGCCGATTGTCAGTCTGGCCTGCAATGTCGTTGTCGTCTCGGGCAGCACGATCCGGTTCGCCCGGGCGGGGCTGGTGCCGTGGCGCGGCGCCCTTACGCTGGCCCTGGTTGCCGCCCCGCTGGCCTTCCTTGGCGGATTGACGCCCGTGAAAGAGGCAACCTTCCTGCTGCTGCTGGGGCTCAGCCTGGTGCTGGCGGGCTTGGCGCTGCTGCTGCCGCGCGCACCGGAGCTTGACGGGACGCCGGCCGCTGCCGCCCGGTGGATGGGCCTTGCCGCCGCACCGCTGGGTTATCTGGCCGGGCTGGTCGGGATCGGGGGCGGGATCTTCCTGGCCCCCCTGCTGCACCTGACCCGCTGGCACCGCGCTCGCCAGATCGCCGCGACCGCCAGCCTGTTCATCCTGATCAATTCGATCGCCGGGCTCGTCGGCCAGTTGGCCAAGAACGGGCCTGGCCGCTTTGCCGAAGCCTTGAGCGGAGCGCTGCCGCTGGTGATGGCTGTCGTCATTGGCGGGCAGTTTGGCAGCCTGCTGGCCCAGCGCCTGCTGCCGGAAAAGGTCATCCGCTGGCTGACCGCAGTCCTGACGATCTGGGCGGGGTCGCAACTTTTGCTGCGCTGAAACCATAAAGGCCCCGCCGGATGGCGAGGCCTTTAGGAAATAGTGGCTCCTCGAGTTGGATTCGAACCAACGGCCGCTCGATTAACAGTCGAGTGCTCTACCGCTGAGCTATCGAGGAGCAGTCCCGTTTCCGGGACAGGTGGGCGCCTATACCACCCCAAATCGGGTTGGCAAGGGGGACATTCGTCAGAACTGGAATTGTTCTGCGAAGATCCGCTCTTCAAGGCTTTTGCCGGGGTCAAACAACAGCGTCAGCGCCTGATCCCGGGCGGTGCGAACCTTCACGGCCTGGATGTCGCGCAGTTCCTTCTGGTCGGCAACGGTTGCCACGGGGCGCTTGATCGGATCGAGCACGCGAAAATCGATCTCGTAATGATCGGGCAGAATCGCCCCGCGCCAGCGCCGCGGACGGAACGGGCTGATCGGGGTGAGCGCCAGCATGTTCGATCCGAGCGGCAGGATCGGGCCGTTGGCCGAGAGGTTATAGGCGGTAGAACCGGCCGGCGTGGCGACAAGGATGCCGTCGCAGGCCAGGTCCGGCACGCGCACCTTGCCGTTGACCGAGACTTCCAGCCGCGCCGTCTGGCGGGTTTCGCGCAGCAGCGAGACTTCGTTGATGGCGTAAAAGCTCTCATGCTTGCCGCTGCCGGTGGTGGCGGTCATCTCCAGCGGGGCGACAGCAATCCGGCGGGCGCGGGCGACCCGCTCTGCCAGGGTGCGAGTGCCGCGCGGGTGGTTCATCAGAAAACCGATGGTTCCCTGGTTGATGCCGTAGGCCGGCAGCACCCGTCCGCTATCCAGCATATGGTGCAGGGTTTGCAGCATGAAGCCATCGCCGCCCAAAACCACCACGGCTTCGGCCTCGGCCGCGCTGACGAAGGCTTCGCGGGCGCGATAGGTTTCGGCGGCTTCCTGCGCCCGGGGCGTATCGGAAGCGAGCAGGGCAAGGCGGGGCAACTGGCTCATCGGCCACGATGCATATGGTCCGTTACCGCATTTGGCAACGCAAAGCCCCGGCAACGGTTTGGTAGGCTCGCTCTGCTATCCGCAGTCCATGTCCCTGCCTCCGCCGCAAAACGCCACGCGCGATGCCCTGACCGGCCTGCTTGGCCGCGAAGCCGCGCATCAGCGGTTGGCCGGCTGGGT
>CAWUNP010000010.1:0-13989 GCA_963923805.1 uncultured Novosphingobium sp.
TGCCGCGCGGGACCGAGGGCCAGATCTTCTTCGAACCGACCGAAGGCATGGTCCCGTTTGAGTATCACAACGATCCCGACAAGACCCGCGATGCCCGCAACAAGCATGGCTGGACCAGCCTGGGCGACGTTGGTTACCAGGATGAGGACGGCTACCTGTTCCTGACTGACCGCAAGAGCTTCATGATCATCTCCGGCGGGGTCAACATCTACCCGCAAGAGATCGAGAACCTGCTGGTCACCCACCCCAAGGTGGCAGACGCCGCCGTGATCGGGGCGCCGGACGCAGAAATGGGCGAAAAGGTCGTGGCCGTGATCCAGCCGCTGAACATGGCCGAAGCAGGCGAGGCCCTGGCCGACGAAATCCGCGAATACCTCTCGGGCCAGCTGAGCCGCGTGAAGATGCCACGCCAGATCGATTTCCGCGAGGCGCTGCCCCGCGAACTGACCGGCAAGCTCTACAAGCGGCTGCTGCGCGATGAATACAAGGCGGCCTACGAAGCCGCGCAAGCAAAAGGGTAAGACCTTATGACCGGACCTGTCGCCACGCCCGCCGATGCCCTCGCGGTCATCGATCCCAAGTCCTATGCCGATTGGAATGCGGCGCTGGACCTGTTCGACCGGCTGCGGGCCGAAAGCCCGGTGGTGCGGATCGAGAGCCCGACCGACGATCACGAGCCGTTCTGGCTGGTCACGAAGTATGACGATGTCATGCGCATCTCTAAGGACAATGCGACCTTCCTGAATGCCCCGCGTTCGGTGGTCTTCGCCAATCGCAAGGGTGAGGCGCTGGCGCGCGAAGTGACCGCCAAGCAGGGCGATGAAAGCCCCAACCTCGTCTCCTCGCTGGTCGCGCTCGATGCGCCCAAGCATCCAAAACTGCGCCGCCTGACGCAGGACTGGTTCATGCCCAAGAATCTGCGCAACCTGGAAGCGCGGGTGCGCGAACTGGCCAAGGCCACCGTCGAACGGTTCATTGCCGCCGGGCCGGAAGCCGATTTCGTCACCCACGTCGCCGCGCCCTATCCGCTGCACGTCGTGATGCAGATCCTGGGCGTGCCCGAGGAAGACGAGCCGAAGATGCTGTTCCTGACCCAGCAGATGTTCGGCGGGCAGGACGAAGACCTGTCCAAGAGCGGCATGGCCGACATGACGCCCGAGATGATCAGCCAGATCGTGTTCGGCGCCGTGGCCGAATTCGAAACTTACTTCGAAGGCCTCGCCGCCCAGCGCCGCGCCAATCCGACCGACGATGTCGCCACGATCCTGGCCAATGCCGAGATTGACGGTGAGCCGATCTCGGCCCGCGACCGCGCCGGCTATTACATCATCACCGCCAGCGCCGGACACGATACCACCAGCGCCAGCACCGCCGGGGCCATGCTCGCACTGGCGAAGGATCCTGAACAGTTTGCCAAGGTCAAGGCCGATCGCAGCCTGCTGGCCAATATCGTCGAGGAAGCGATCCGCTGGACCACCCCGGTCCAGCACTTCATGCGCATGGCCAACGCGGACGTTGAGCTATCGGGCGTGAAGATCGCCAAGGGCGACTGGATCATGATCAACTATGTTGCCGCCAACCACGATCCCGCGCAGTTCGAAAATCCGCGCAAGTTCGATGTGACACGCGACCAGACCCGCCATGTCGCCTTCGGGGCGGGTGCGCACCAGTGCCTGGGCCTGCACCTGGCGCGGCTGGAGATGAAGCTGCTGTTCGAAGCGCTGCTTGACCGGATCGACAGCATCGAACTGGCCGGCGAACCGCGCCGCGCCAAGAGCACCTTCGTTGGCGGGCTCAAGACCCTGCCGCTGCGCTTTACCGCCGGTTAGGCGGCCAGCGGCAAGGGGTCTTCGTCTTCGGGGATTGCGGCAGTCTGGTTACCCCAATCGGCGGGGATGCCGGGGATGCTGGCGAGCCAGCTGATCCAGTCGAAGCGGGTGTCTGTCTGGTCCATGAGTCGCAAGGTCTCATGTCCGTGTTGCAGCATCGTGACGGCTCAGACCGCCCGCCATTCCCCCGGCGCGAGGCCATCCAGCGACCAGTCACCGATCGACCAGCGCACCAGCCGCAAGGTGGGATGGCCAACGGCCGCGGTCATCCGCCGGACCTGCCGGTTGCGCCCTTCGCTGATCGTCAGGCGCAACCATGTGTCCGGCACGGTCTTGCGAAACCGCACCGGCGGATCGCGCGGCCAAAGCTGCGGCGCCTCAATCCGCTCGGCCTGGGCCGGGCGGGTCAGGCCATCATTCAGTTGCACGCCTGACCGCAAGGCGGCCAGTGCATCATCGCCCAGCTCGCCCTCAACCTGGACCAGATAAGTCTTGGGCAATTTGAACTTCGGATCGGCGATCCGCGCCTGCAGCCGGCCATCGTCGGTCAGCAGCAGCAGGCCTTCGCTGTCGCGATCAAGCCTTCCGGCCGGATAGACGCCGGGCAGGTCGATATAGTCCGACAGCGTGGCGCGCGGCGAACCCGCGGTTCCCGCATCGGTGAACTGCGACAGCACGTTCATCGGCTTGTTGAAGGCAATCAGCGTCATTGCCGCCGGCTTAGTGTGCCATTGGTCGAAGCGGAAGGGCGATTGGCAGGAACGCGGCTGGCCGTTAGCACTTATCCCGGCTTCACTGGAAGGGAGTGACGCTCCATAAAGCGCGCGTCGCACAAGAGGGACTGAACCGACATGATCAAATTTTCGACCGGCCTGGCGGCCGCCACGATCGCCGTGTTTGCTGCAACCGGGCTGTCGGCCCAGACCGCCGCGCCGCAGCCGCCGCTCTCGGCCGCTGCCAATGAAGATGCGCACCTGACCCGGTTCCTCGACGCCGAATTCGCAGCCTATGTGAAGACCCAGCCGCAGCTCGCCACCCGCCTTGGCATCAAGGACGGCGGCGACAAGTGGAACGACATTAGCGACAAGGCCGCAGCGGCTGACGTTGCTTGGCGTCAGGCCAGCGTAGCGCGGATGAAGGCGCAGTTCGATCGCGCCAAGCTCTCGCCCGAAGGTCAGGTCAACTATGACATCTGGGCGCTTGAGGCCGATCGCGCCGCGCTTTCCAACCAGAACCGCATCTACCGCCCGCCGTTCTATTCGCGGCTCTATTCGCTGCACAGCCAGATGCCGGACTTCCTGATCAACACCCACACGGTCAACGATGCCACGGATCTCAACAACTATATCGCCCGGCTGCACGGCATGCCGGCCGTGCTCGATCTGGGGATCGAACGCAGCAAGGCCAGCGACAAGGCCGGGATCCATGCGCCGAAGTTCCAGATCGAAACGATCATTTCCAGCAGTCAGCAGCTGACCAGCGGCGCACCGTTCGGCCCCGGCCCGGACGCCGCGCTGTGGGCTGACGTAAAGGCCAAAACGGCCGCGCTGGTCAGCAAGGGCAAACTGAGCCAGGCCGATGCCGACATTGCGCTGGGTCAGGCCAGGGAGGCGATCCTTGCGCTCAAGCCGGCCTATGACCGCGTGATCGCCTGGGCCCAGGGCAATCTCGCCACGGCCCCCAGCGGCAAGGTTGGCGCGGTTACCCTGCCGGGCGGGCTGAATTACTATGCCAACGAACTGAAGCTCGTCACCACCACCGACCTGACGGCCGACCAGATTCATGCAATCGGCCTGAAGGAAGTGGCGCGGATCGAGGCGGAGCAGGATGCCCTCGCCCGCCAGGCCGGGTTCAAGGACCGCGAGGCCTTCTATCAGGAGCGCGCGCGGCTCTATCCGCCGCAGCCCTTCACCGATGAAACGCGCGCCGAATACCTCAAGACGGCCAACGCATTCGTCCAGCACACCCGCACCCTGCTGCCGGGCTACTTCGGCATGCTGCCGGCCTATGGAATCGAGGTGGTGCGCGAACCGGCCTTCTCAGAAGTGCCGGGCGGCGCAGCCCATGCCAGCCAGCCCAGCCCCGATGGCACGCGCCCGGCGCGCACCTATGTCCACCTGGTCGGCACGCGTCCCGATCCGGCCGCGCTCTACACGCTGATGTGCCACGAATCCGTCCCCGGCCATAACACCCAGGGCGATATCCAGGTGCGCCAGCAGGGCGGACCCAAGTTCCGCTCGGCCACTGGCTATGTGGCCTTTGGCGAAGGCTGGGGCCTCTATGCCGAGGCAGTGTGCAAGGAAATGGGCGCCTTCCCCGATATTGCGGCAGACTTCATGCGGCTGGATGCCGAACTGTTCCGCGCCGCGCGGCTGGTGGTTGATACCGGCATCCACGCCAAGGGCTGGACCGAGGATCAGGCCGTCACCTACATGAACACCACGGGCCGCCAGCCGATCGAGCGTTCGCGTTCGGAAATCCGCCGCTACATCACCCTGCCGGGCCAGGCGACGGGCTACAAGATCGGCATGCTCAAGATCATGGAACTGCGCCAGCGCGCGCAGCAGAAGCTGGGCGCGAAGTTCGATCTGAAGGCCTTCCACGACCTGCTGATCGCCTCGGGCTCGCAGCCGCTCTCGATCCTTGAGCGCCGCGTCGACGAATGGATCGCCGCCCGGGCCAAGTAGGTCGCTACTTCAGCGCCAGCAGGTAAGCGATCAGGGCCCGGCGCGATGCCGGGTCCTGCACCCCGCCAAACGGCATCCGCGTGCCTGGCACAGTCTTTTGCGGGGCGGCCAGCCAGCGGTCGAGCGTGGCCGCGTTCCAGGTAATCTTCGCCTGCTTCAGCGCCGGGCTGTAATCATAGCCCGGCAGGCTGCCGGCCTTGCGGCCCGCCACACCATGCAGGCTGGGGCCGAACAGGGTCTTGCCCGGCTCGGTCGAATGGCACGATGCGCACTGGGCAAAAGCCGGCGGGCGCGACTGCGCCTGCGCCGGAACGGCGGCCAGCAGAGCGAGGATCAAGGCGAACAGACGCACGGATATTCTCCATTCAAGGCCCAAGGGGCGATGACCGGGATCACCGGCCACCGCCCCCTTTGCCGTCACGCGCGGATCAGAAGCGGTCCGCGTTCATCACCTTGGTCCAGGCCTTCACGAAATCGGCCACGAACTTGTCCTTGGCATCGTTCGAGGCATAGACTTCGGCCACGGCGCGCAGTTCAGAGTTCGAACCGAACACCAGGTCAACCGGGGTGGCAGTCCACTTGGCTGCGCCGGTCGCGCGGTCCTTGCCTTCATAAAGGCCCGGCGTCGCCGCCGACTTGGTCCACACCGTGTCCATCGACAGCAGGTTGACGAAGAAGTCGTTGGTCAGGCTGCCCGGACGGCTGGTGAAGACCCCGGCGGTCGAACCACCGGCATTGGCCCCCAGCGCGCGCATCCCGCCCACCAGCACGGTCATTTCCGGCACGGTCAGGTTCAGCATGTCAGCCTTGTCGATCAGCGCCTCGGTCGGGCCGAAGTGGGCATCCGCGCCGTAATAGTTACGGAAACCGTCAGCCGTGGGGCGCAGGTCGTTCAGCGCCTTTGCATCAGCCTGGCTGGGCAGGGCATCGACCCGGCCCGGGGTGAACGGCACGGTCACGTCATGCCCGGCTGCCTTGGCCGCCTGCTCGATCCCGACCGTGCCGCCCAGCACGATCAGATCGGCCAGCGAAACCTGCTTGCCGCCGGTTGCGCCCTTGTTGAACGCGGTGCGCACCGTCTCTAGCGCGGTGAGCACCTTGGTCAGCTCGGCCGGATCGTTGGCCGCCCAGCTTTTCATCGGTTCAAACCGGATACGGGCGCCGTTCGCCCCGCCACGCATGTCGGTGGCGCGGAAGGTCGAGGCCGAGGCCCAGGCGGTGCGGACCAGCTCGGCCGTGGTCAGGCCGGTCGCCGCGATCCGGCCCTTCAGCGCCGCCACATCGCCCGCGTCGATCGGGGCATAGCTCGCCTTGGGAAGCGGTTCCTGCCAGGCGAAGGTCACCTTCGGCGCATCCGGGCCGAGGTAACGGGCCTGCGGACCCATGTCGCGGTGGGTCAGCTTGAACCAGGCGCGGGCGAAGGCATCGGCGAACTCCTGCGGGTTCTTGTGCCAGCGCTGGGTGATCTTGCGGAAACCGGGATCTTCCTTGAGCGCCAGGTCGGTGGTGAACATGATCGGCGCGTGGCGCACCCCGGCACGGTGCGCATCGGGCACCATGTTGGCGGCAGCACCATCCTTGGGCACCCACTGGGTCGCGCCGGCCGGGCTCTTGGTCTTGACCCATTCGAAGCCATAGAGGTTATCGAGATACTGGGTGGTCCAGGCGATCGGGTTGGCGGTCCAGGCGCCTTCGAGGCCGCTGGTGATCGTGTCTTCCGAATGGCCCTTGCCGCACTTGTTGGCCCAGCCCTTGCCCTGCTGCTCGATCGCAGCCGTGCCCGGATCATTACCCACGCACTCTTCCGGCTTGCGGGCGCCGTGGGCCTTGCCGAAGGTGTGACCGCCCGCGATCAGGGCGGCGGTTTCCTCGTCATTCATCGCCATGGCGCCAAAGGCGCGGCGGATGTCGGCCGCAGCGGCGAGCGGATCAGGATTGCCGTTCGGGCCTTCCGGATTAACGTAGATCAGGCCCATCTGCACCGCGGCGAGCGGACCCTTGAGGTTGCCCTTGGCATCGCGGCGTTCATCGGCCAGCAGCTTCTTTTCCGGGCCCCAGAAGACCACGTCCGGCTGCCAGGCATCAATGCGGCCACCGGCAAAGCCCAGCGTCTTGAAGCCCATGTCTTCCATCGCGACGTTGCCGGTCAGGATCATCAGGTCACCCCACGAAAGCGCGCGGCCATACTTCTGCTTGATCGGCCAGACTAGGCGGCGGGCCTTGTCGAGGTTAACGTTGTCGGGCCAGGAATTGAGCGGTTCAAACCGCAGCTCGCCACCATCCGAACCACCGCGGCCATCGCCCGAGCGATAGGTCCCGGCGCTGTGCCAGGCCATGCGGATGAAGAACGGACCATAGTGGCCATAATCAGCCGGCCACCACGGCTGCGAAGTGGTCAGCACCTTGCGGATGTCAGCCTTGACCGCCGCCAGGTCGAGCTTGGCGAATTCGGCGGCATAGTTGAAATCGGGGCCATAGGGGTTCGCCTGGGCCTCGTTCTGGCGCAGCGCGGTCAGGTCCAGGGTCTTGGGGTACCATTCCTTGCCATCGCTGGCGGTCGGCGTGGCGGTTTCGGCCTTGGCCGGGGCGGTCAGTGCCAGCGGCGAAGCGGCGACCAGCAGTGCGGTCAGCGCGATCTTGCGGATCTGCATCGGTTAGCTCTCCTCCTGTTTCGCTGGTGATCACCAGCATGGAGGCGCGGCTATCTTCTCAAGGCGTGGCTGCCCAATGGGATTTCCGGAAGACAGTAATCGATCTATCCGCTCAATTTCACCCGATGGCTATGTTTTGCCGATCAGGCCGCGTTGCGCGGCTGCGCGCCCGGCACCTTGCGCGCCATGTCCCTGTTCTCCGGGAACAGCGGCCACAGCAATTGCTGGCCCAGGGTCGCATCGGGCAGGTCTTCCACCCCGTAGGTCTGCGGATAGGTCCGGGTGATCCGGGCCGTGCCGAACAGCACGTCCCACAGGAACAGCAGATTGCCGTAATTGCCCTTGTAGTGGACTGCCGGATCGCTGGCATGGCGGCCGTGGTGGGCATGATGGGTGGCGGGGGTAGAGATCGTGCGTTCCACCACCCACATCACCGGGGCCAGCCACTTGATCCGGTACAGCGGCTTGTCCCAGGCCACATCGCTGTGGGCGCCGATGATCACCAGCATCTTGATGATCAGGTAGCCGGCATAGAACCAGCCGAGCCCGAGATAGAGCAGCGCACCCGCAAACCACAGGCTGGGCATCATCGCATAGTAGATGATGTTGTTCCGGTAGACGAGCCGCACGCTCATGTAGCGGGCGTTATGGTGCGCGCGGTGAAGGTTGTAGAGCCACGAAAAACTGTGCGAGGCGCGGTGCCACCAGTATTGCATCATGTCTTCGAAGACCAGGAACAGCGGGATCGCCGCCCAGATGCTGATCCCGGCCAGCGCATTCTGGTATTGCGGGAAATAGCGCTGCCCCAGCCAGCCGACCGTCACCAGGATCAGCGGCTGGGTAACCGTCAGCAGCAGCACGGTCGAGATCGTCTCGATGATCCCGTCGTCCCGGCTCTGCTCGCGCTTGCTGAACAGATCGGAGCGGACGAGTTCAAGCAGCCCGAACCCCAGATAGATCCCGATCACGACCCAGCTCTCGATTGGCATGCCCTGTCTCCCGCGGTGCGGTGCGATCCTGCCCGCTTCCGTCTTGCATCGCGGTCTCTAACGCGTCATCACCGGGGAGAATGCAAAGAACTTATCAATTGTCCGAAGTGCCGCCGACGCGCGCCGAAGGTTCCATCGCGGAGCTGCTGAAGGCTGAAGGGCGCCACCAGCGCTTTGCCGCCGGCACGCTCATCCAGCAGCGCGGAGATAGTGGGAACGGGTTCTGGCTGATCGAAGGGGGCACCGTATCGGCATGCCGGTTTGGCGCGGAGGGGGAGATGACGGTTTTCGCCGTCCTTGGCGCGGGCGACCTGTTTGGCGAGCTGGCCTATTTCACCGGCCTGCCGCGCCAGGTCGATGCCGTTGCCGATACCGATGCCGTGCTGGTGCGGATCGAGGCCGCCCTGATCGAGCGACTGCTGGGGGAGAACCCGGATTTTTCCCGCTGGCTGCTGAAGTCGCTGGGCAACCAGCTGCGCACGGCGCTGGACCGGATCGAGCGAGACCGCAACCTGCCCGCCCGCGCCCGCGTCGCCCGGCTGCTGCTGGATATCGCCCGCCGCGAAGGGCCGACGCTTGCGCTGACCCAGCAGGCGCTTGGCGATCTCGTCGGCTTGTCGCGCGTGACGATCGGCCAGGCCATGGGCGAACTTGCAACGCTGGGGCTGGTCAACTCGGGCTATCGGCAGATCAAGGTACTGGACATGATCGGCCTGCGCGCCATGGCGGTCCAGACGCGTTAGCCCGGCAGGCCGCCAGTCTGGCGCAGCGCCTCACCCAGTGCGAGCGCGGCCGAAGTGGCCAGGTTGAGCGAGCGCACCTCCGCCCGCATCGGCAGGCGGACCTGCTCGTCAACCGCCTCGACCACTTCCGCCGGCACCCCGGCGCTTTCCTTGCCGAACAGCAGTACATCATCGCTGCGATAGGCAAATTGATAGGCATCCTGCGTGGTCTTGGTGCTGAACAGCACCAGCCGGCTTTGCCCCAACGTTTGCCGGAAGGCGGCAAAACTGGCGTGGCGGACCACTTCGACGTGGTCGATATAGTCCATCGCCGTGCGGCGGACGCGGCGATCGTCCCAGGCGAAGCCCAGCGGCTCGATCAGGTCCACCCGCGCACCCAGGCAGGCACACAGGCGCATCACTGCGCCAACATTTCCGGCAATCTCGGGCTCGAACAGGGCAATCCGCATGGCGACCCCTTGGCGCAAAATTCAGCCTTACGCCAGCAGCCGCTGCGCGATCTCCCGCACCTCGTCCGCCATGTCCTCACGCTCAAGCGCCAGGGCCAGGGTCGCCTCGACGAAACCGGTCTTGCTGCCGCAGTCGAACCGGCGGCCGGCGAAGGTCACGGCGTGGAACGGCTGCTGGCCGATCATCTGGGCCATGGCATCGGTCAGCTGGATTTCGCCGCCGGCCCCGGCAGCCTGTCCTTCCAGCACGCGCATCACTTCGGGCTGGAGGATATAGCGTCCCGAGATGATCAGGTTGCTCGGGGCTTCCTCGCGCCTGGGCTTTTCAACCAGCCCCGTCACCTCGGTGACCTGATCGCTGACCTTCGCCCCCGGCGCGATGACGCCATAGGACGACACTTCCGCTTCCGGCACTTCCAGCACCGAGATCAGGTTGCCGCCGTGTTCGTTATAGGCCTCGACCATTTGCTTCATGCAGCCGGTCGAGCCCTTGTTGGCGATCATCAGTTCATCGGGCAGGAAGATCGCGAAAGGCTCATCCCCCACGATCGCCCGGGCGCACCAGATCGCGTGGCCCAGCCCCATCGGCACCTGCTGACGCACAGCCACCAGGTTGCCCGGCTGGATCCGCGTCGGCTCCAGCACTTCGAGCGACTTGTGGCGATCGGCCATGGTCGTTTCCAGCTCAAACGCCATGTCGAAATGCTCGACCAGCGCGCTCTTACCCCGCCCGGTCACGAAGATCAGCTGCTCGATCCCGGCCTCGCGCGCCTCGTCCACGGCATACTGGATCAGCGGGCGATCGATGATCGGCAGCATCTCTTTCGGGATTGCCTTGGTGGCGGGCAGAAACCGGGTACCAAGCCCGGCAACAGGGAATACGGCTTTCCTGATCGGCTTGCGCGATGCGGCATCAGTCATGGCGGCGGCGTTATCCTGTCGTTGTTGCTACCGGGTTACGGCGAGCGCGGGCTGCTTGGCAACCCGCTTGTGGCAGATAGCGTCCACGGTTGTGCATAGCATTGCACAGCGCTTGCCGGTTCCCGCAATCCCGCTAAATCAGGCCTCCATGGACAAAATCATCATTCAGGGCGGCAAGCGCCTGTCCGGCACCATCCCGATTTCGGGCGCCAAGAACTCCGCGCTGACGCTGCTGCCTTGCGCGCTGCTGACGGACGAGCCGCTGACCCTGCGCAATCTGCCGCGGCTGGCGGATATCGACGGGTTCCAGCACCTGCTCAACCAGTTCGGCATTTCGACCACGATCGCCGGATCGCGGCCCGAGGACTTCGGCCGGGTGATGACCCTGGCCGCCACCCGGATGACCTCCACCGTCGCGCCCTATGAACTGGTCCGCAAGATGCGCGCCTCGATTCTGGTGCTCGGCCCGATGCTGGCCCGCATGGGTGAAGCGACCGTCTCGCTGCCCGGCGGCTGCGCGATCGGCAACCGTCCGATCGACCTGCATCTCAAGGTGCTCGAAGCGCTAGGTGCCACGATCGAGCTGGCCGCCGGCTATGTCCGGGCGATTGCCCCCGATGGCGGCCTGCCCGGCGGGCGCTATGCCTTCCCGGTGGTTTCGGTCGGCGCGACCGAGAACGCGCTGATGGCGGCCGTGCTCTGCACCGGCAAGACCGTGCTGCACAACGCCGCGCGCGAACCGGAAATTGTTGACCTGTGCAAGCTGCTGGTCGCCATGGGCGCACAGATCGAAGGCATCGGCACCAGCGACCTGACAATCCACGGGGTGCCGCGCCTGCACGGCGCAACCTACCGCGTGATGAGCGACCGGATCGAGGCTGGCTCCTATGCCTGCGCCGCCGCGATCACCGGGGGCGAAGTCTTCCTGAAGCATGCCGTGGCCGATGAAATGGACGCCACGCTGCAGGCCCTGCGCGATGCCGGGGTGCACGTTGAACCGGGTGACGATGGCATCAAGGTCTGGCGCGATGGCCCGATGAAGGCCGTTACGCTCTCCACCGCGCCCTACCCCGGCTTCGCCACCGATATGCAGGCCCAGCTGATGGCCATGCTGTGCCTGGCCGAAGGATCGTCGGTGCTGACCGAGACGATCTTCGAAAACCGCTATATGCACGTACCCGAACTGAACCGCATGGGCGCGCACATCGAAACCAAGGGCCGCACCGCCGTGGTCCACGGGGTCAAGAAGCTGACCGGCGCCGAAGTGATGGCCACCGACCTGCGCGCCTCGATGAGCCTGGTGATCGCCGGTCTTGCTGCCGAAGGGGAAACCCAGGTCCACCGGCTCTACCACCTTGATCGCGGTTACGAGCGGCTGGAAGAAAAGCTGGCGCTGGTGGGCGCACAGATCGAACGGGTCGGCGGGGACTGACTTGATCGCCGGAACCCGGCGGCGCCATATCCCTTAGGCAGGGGGCAGACTTGCAGAAGGAGCCCATGCCATGCTGCTCAAACTCGCCTTTGCCGGAGCCCTTGGCTACGGCCTCTACCGCTATGCCACCCGCAACGCCGGTCCGGCCACGCCGGCAGCCTTTGCCAGTGGCGAAGCGACCGAGGGCTTTGCCCCGGTCCGCAACGCCGGCCCGGAAGCCATGAAAAGCGATCCCAAGCATTGGGACGAGGTCGACGAAGCCAGCGACGAAAGTTTCCCGGCCAGCGATCCGCCAGCCGCCGGCAAGTTTACCTGAGCACGTCTGGACTAGGCGGACTGGTCCTCGGACAAGTTTGAAGCCAGCCCACCAGCCAGACCCGCACCGCCCCGGCCAGCCCGGGCGGTGTCGGGGCAACGATCCGCTCGCTGTCGATCCGCGCCACCAGCGCACTGATCGGCAGCCCCTCTGCCGCCGCGGCCTGCTTGAGCAATTCCCAGAACAGCGGCTCGAGGCTGATCGAGGTCTTGTGCCCGGCGATCTCAATCGAGCGCTTCACGGGGGGATGGAACGGCGTGGTCATGCCGCGATCTAGCCGCAGGCAGCCGCCTGCACCTACGAAAAATTTGGGGTGGTTGCCCTGCTGCCCCCATCCTACACCCGTCGCATGACCACGCGCCACCAGTCCCTGACCGAAAAGGAGAAGGAAACGCTTCGCCTGCTGCTGCAGGGCTATGATGCCAAATCGATGGCGCAGCACCTGGGGCTGTCGGTCCACACGATCAACGAGCGGCTGCGCGATGCGCGGCGCAAGATGGAAACATCGTCCAGCCGCGAGGCCGCCCGGCTGCTGCGTGAAGCCGAAGCGGCTGCCCCCGAATTGCTGGGGGACAAGCATTTGGGGGATGCGGCGGGTGCCGCAGCGGCTGCACAACACCCCCAGCCAGCTCAAGGTCGCGCCCGATCGCGCCGCACCGGCCGGATTGTTGGAGGTACCGTCATGTCACTAAGCCTTGCCCTGCTTGCCCTGTCCGCGCTGTCCGGGACGGGCCTTGCCCCCACCGTACCGCTGACCACCGCGGCAGCCGTATCCCCCACCCCCGCCAGCGAAGCCGCGGCCGTCGATGCTGCGCGGCAGTTCATGGCCATGCTCGATCGGGATGACTGGACCGGCAGCTGGCAAGCGACGCACAAGTCGTTCCAGCTGCTCAATACGGTGGAATGGTGGACCCAGGCATCGCAGCAGGTGCGCGGGCGGCTGGGCACCAGCCTCTCGCGCGAACTCGCCACGGTCGATTTCACCGCCGCACCGCCCCACGGTCAGTGGCAGATCACTTTCAAGGCCAGCTACAGCAAGCAGGCCAAGGCCACCGAAACCGTCTCGCTCGCCTTTGAAAACGGCGCCTGGAAGGTGGTCTCGATCATGGTCGAATGAACATCGACCAGACGATTTTCCTACTTCGCCAATCGCTGCGATAAGGCGCGGTTCTTTAAAATTGTCGAACGCAGGAAATTTTTTCTTGCCGGTTCACTCTGATCGATACCGGCCGGAAATCTGGCTGATTTCAGCCAGTAATCCGGCCAAAATGGCTGTTGGGAGAAGCGGACTCAGTGTCAACTGTGTCAACTTTTCCCAACAGGTCAGTACATGTGCTGGCCGCCATTGATGCTCATGGTCGAACCGGTCATGAAGCCGCCGTTGTCGCTGGTCAGGAATGCCACGCCGCGGGCGATCTCCTCGGCCATGCCCAGCCGGCCGACCGGGATCTTGGCCACGATCTTCTCCAGCACCGGAGCCGGGACGGCCGCCACCATGTCGGTATCGATATAGCCCGGGGCGATCGCATTGACCGTCACCCCGAACTTGGCCCCTTCCTGGGCCAGCGCCTTGGTAAAGCCGTGAATGCCGGACTTGGCCGCGGCATAGTTCACCTGGCCATATTGGCCGGCCTGGCCATTGATCGAGCCGACGTTGACGATCCGCCCCCAACCGCGCTCACGCATACCGGGGAAGGTGGCCTTGGCCATGTTGAAGCAACCGCCCAGATTGACGCGCAGCACTTCGTTCCAGTCCTCAAAGCTCATCCGGTAGAGCGTGCCATCGCGGGTGATCCCGGCATTGTTGACCACGATGTCGATCGGGCCATGCTCCGCCTCGATCCGGGCGCAGCCTGCCAGCGTTGCCTCATGGTCACCCACGTCCCAGCGATAGGCCGGGATGCCCGTTGCCGCGGTGAAGGCCCGGGCCTTCTCCTCGTTACCGGCATAGTTGGCGATCACCGTGTGCCCC
>CAWUNP010000011.1:0-13513 GCA_963923805.1 uncultured Novosphingobium sp.
GGTTGACGGCTTCGACCACCTCCGCCTCGCGCGCCCACAGGCGCACCGGCGTGCCATCGCCGGCATAGGCCTGCGCCAGCGCCGTGCCCCAGGCACCGCCGCCGATAACCCCCAGGGTCACGCCTTCACCCCCGCCCCGCGCACCGGCGCGGCATCGGGATCGAGCGGCCAGCGCGGACGCGCGGCGATGTCCAGCGGATCGGGCGCAAAGTCGGCCCGCGCCAGTCGCTCCTGCCCGGCCCAGGCGATCATGGCGGCATTATCCGTACATAACGCCAGCGGCGGGGCAACGAAGGGCAGGCTGAATTCGGCGGCAAGGGCTTCGAGCCCGGCACGGATGGTCTGGTTCGCGGCGACGCCACCGGCAACCACCAGAGCGGTCAGGCCTTCGCTGTCAGCCAGCGCGCGGCGCGTGCGGTCAATCACGCAGTCCAGCGCAGCCTGCTGAAAGGCGGCGGCGATATCGGCATCGGTGTAAGGCGGCGGGGTTGGTTCAGGGCCTTCGACAGGCTCAGGCCGAGCGGGGTTGGGATTAGCACTCTCACCCGCTCGTGCTGAGCCTGTCGAAGCACCTGCGCCGCCCATCGCCTGCTTGGCACGCAGCACGGCGCTCTTCAGCCCGGCAAAGGAGAAATGCGGTTCCGCGCTGCCCAGCAAGGGGCGCGGCAGCGGCACGGCCTTGGGATTGCCATCGCGTGCGACCCGCTCGACCGCCGGGCCACCCGGGAAACCCAGGCCCAGAATCTTGGCAGTCTTGTCAAACGCCTCCCCCAAGGCATCGTCGATGGTGGTGGCCAGACGGCGATAGTGACCCACGCCTTCCACCCGCAGCACCTGGCAATGCCCGCCGGACACCAGCAGCAACAGGTAGGGAAATTGCAGCGCCGGATCAGCGAGCCGCGGCGAAAGGGCGTGGCCTTCAAGGTGGTTGACCGCGATCAGCGGCTTGCCCGCAGCCATGGCCAGCGCCTTGGCCGTGACCAGCCCGACCATCACCCCGCCAATCAGGCCGGGGCCGGCAGTGGCGGCAATGGCATCGACATCGCCTAGGTCCATCCCGGCGTCTTCCAGCACGGCAGCGACCATCGGCGCGATCCGTTCGGCATGGGCGCGGGCGGCGATTTCAGGGACGACCCCGCCATAGGGGCGATGGGCATCGTCTTGCGAGGCGATGCGCTGCGCCACGATCCGGCGCTCACCATCAACCAGCGCAGCCGCCGTTTCGTCACAGGACGATTCAATGCCGAGGACAACCGCCATCCCGACTTTCCCTTAAAGCCAAACACGACTAGCACAAGGCGCGCATGACTGACCGTCCACTACGTCTTGGTACCCGCCGTTCCCCGCTCGCCATGGCCCAGGCCGAAGAAGCGCGCGACCGGCTGTGTGCTGCCCACCCCGGCCTGGCCGTTGAAATCGTTCCCGTGCTGGCCAGCGGCGACAAGGTGCTGGACCGGCCACTGGCGGAAATCGGCGGCAAGGCGCTGTGGACCAAGGAACTGGATGCCTGGCTGCTGGCCGGCGAAATCGACTTTGCGGTTCATTCGGCCAAGGATGTTGAAACGTTGCGTCCGGCCGAAATTGCCATCGCCGCCGTGCTGCCGCGGGCTGACGTGCGCGATGTGCTGCTGGGCGTGGACAGCATTGAAGCCCTGCCGCCGGGCGCCCGCATCGGCACCAGCGCGCCCCGCCGCGCCGCCCAGGCCCTGCATTTTCGGCCGGATTGCCAGATCGTCTCCTTCCGCGGCAATGTTGCCACGCGGCTGGGCAAGCTCGAAGCCGGAGAGGCTGACGCGACCCTGCTGGCCGCAGCCGGTCTGGAACGGCTGGGCCAGAGCGATCTGGGCGTAGCGCTTGATCCGGCGGTCTGGCTGCCTGCGCCGGGCCAGGGCTGCATCGCGATCGAATGCCGCGCTGGCGATGCCAAAACCGCCGGTCTGCTGGCCGCGATCGATCACCAGCCCAGCCATCTTGCCTTGCTGGCCGAACGCACGCTGCTGGCCGCGCTGGGCGGCAATTGCCACAGCCCGATTGCGGCACTGACCGAGCATCGCGGCACGGAACTGCTGCTCCACGCCGCACTGTTCAGCCCGGACGGGGCCGAGCGGGTGGCGGCATCGCTGCACTTCCCGGCTGGCGATCCTGGCGGCCCGGCCGAGCTGGCGCGGCTGCTGCTCGATCAGGCGTCCCCCGCGATCCGGCAGCACTTCGAAGGTTAGGACGCATGGTTCCGCTGGTCGTGATCCGCCCCGAGCCCGGCTGCACCGCCACGGTCAGCGCGGCGCGCGCGGCGGGGCTCGATCCGCGGGGTTTTCCGCTGTTTGCCGTCACGCCGCGATCCTGGCAGGCACCGCCGCCGGGCGAGCATGACGCGCTGCTGCTGGGCAGCGCCAATGCCCTGCGCCATGCCGGACCGGGCCTTGCTGCTCTGCGTCACCTGCCCGCCTATGTGGTCGGCGAAACAACGGCCACGGCGGCGCGCGAGGCCGGGATCAAGGTTGCAGGCCAGGGGCAAGGCGGCCTGCAAGGCGTGCTCGGCCAGCTCGATCCGGCCCATCGCCGCCTGCTGCGGCTGGCGGGGGAAGAGCGGATCACGCTGACACTGCCCCCGGGCGTGACCATGACCGAGCGTGTGGTCTATGCCAGCCAGGCCCAGCTCATGCCGCCGGAACTGGCCGCGCTGCTGGCCGAACCGGCCATCATCGCGCTGCATTCGGCCGAGGCCGCGCAGCATTTCGCGGCTGAATGCGTTCGCAACGGCCTGCGCCGTGCGCCACTGCGGATTTGCGCGCTCGGCCCGCGCATCGCGGCGGCGGCAGGGGATGGTTGGGGCGAAGTCGCCATCGCTGCCGAGATCAGCGACCGCGCGCTGCTGGCCTTGGCCCACCAGATGTGCCAAGACCCATGGGGTAGAACCAATTCCTGAAGGCCGGTGCGATCAGGCATGACTGAATTTGACACATTTCCGCATCGTCCCGTCAGCACGGGTATTTCCTGGCGCGCCGTGATGGGCACCTCGCTGTTCGCCTTTGTTGGCGGTGCCGCGCTGATTGGCTGGCTGGTCTATGACCACAAGCTGCCGTTCGAAACCGGGTTCGGCCAGGTTGCGGTAAGCACACCGGCGCCGAAGGCCGTCCCAGCCAATGGCGCCCTGCCCGCCGCGGCCGCAAATGCCGTGGCAGGCGGCATGGACCAGCGCATTGCCGCGCTCGAACAGCGCCTGGCCCGGCTGGACCTGCAAGCTGCCGCCACCGAGGGCAATACCGCCCGGGCTGAAGCCTTGCTTGTCGCCCTGGCCGTGCGGCGGGCGATCGAACGCGGTGCGCCGCTGGGCTATCTTGAGAACCAGCTGAAGCTGCGGTTCGGCGATGCGCAGGGCAATGCCGTCAGCATCCTGATCGTCAATGCCCAGCGCCCGGTCACGATCGATCAGCTGTGCAGCGACCTCGACGCCTTGGCGCCAACGCTGCTGGGCACCCCGAAGAGCGAAGGCAGCTGGCACCGCTTCACGCGCGAGCTTTCGGGCCTGTTCGTGATCCGCCGCGGCGATGCACCGGCAGTCCAGCCCGACCTGCGACTTGATCGTGCGCGGCTGATGCTGCGCAGCGGACAGGTTGACGCAGCGATTGCCGAGGTGGAGCGCCTGCCCGGTGCCAGTGCGGCCGGAAGCTGGGTGCGCCATGCACGGCTTTACGCGGCTTCGCAAAAGGCACTCGACCTGATCGAAACGTCGGCCCTGCTGGAGCCCGAAAAGCTCAAGGACGCGGCCGGCGTGGCGGTGCAGCAGCCCGGTCCGGGTGCGCCGCCGCCCGCAATCTAGGCGCGCAGCAGGCTGGGCAGATCGCCCGACATGCCGCGGGCTTCGTCCATGAAGAACCGCTTGAGCCAGCCCGAACGCTGGACCGCCGCCATGCCAAAGCGCCGCACCGCGCTGGGCAGCTTGCCGGGAATGGCGAACAGCCGGTTGATCGCATCGGTAGCAAAACCGACCGAGAAGCTATCGACCGAGCGCCAGCGCTCATAGCGGGTCAGCAACTGGGCATCGCCCGGCTCCAGCCCCAGCCGCATGCCATCGGCCAGCACTTCGACCAGCGCGCCGACATCGCGCAGGCCCAGGTTGAGGCCCTGCCCGGCAATCGGGTGAATGCCATGCGCGGCATCGCCGATCAGGGCGAGCCGGTGATCGACAATCCGCGGCGCGCGGTGGAAGTTGAGCGGATAGCTCATCCGCGGCGCGGCCAGTTCGAGCGCGCCGAACATGCCGCCCATGTGCTGGCTCACTTCGCCCAGGAACAGCGCCTCGGGCATGGCGAGCACCCCGGCGGCGTCCTTTTCCGCGACGGTCCAGACCAGCGCCGAGCGGTGGCGGCCATTGTCATCGAGCAGGGGGAGCAGGGCGAAGGGGCCGGCCGGGTAGAAGATCTCCCAGGCGACGTTCTGGTGGCTCTGCTCGTGATAGAGCGCCGTCACGATCGCGCGGTGGTGATAGTCCCACTTGGCGGTGGCCAGCCCGGCCTCGTCGCGGGTGGGAGACTTGCGCCCCTCGGCGGCGACCAGCAGGCTGCCGGTCAGTTCGCTGCCATTGTCGAGCACGACGCGCACGCCGTGTTCGCCGCGCTCGCGTTCCACCGCCTCAGCCCCGGCGTGCCAGGCAATCGCCGGTTCAGCCTTGGCGGCTTCGAACAAGGCCACGCGGATATCGCGGTTGGCGTACATCCGGCCGAGCGAGCCTTCGCCCTCTCCCGGTTGGAAATCGATCCGGCCCGGCTTCATCTGGTCCGTCACCGCGATCGCGTCGATCGGGCAGCCCAGCGGCTCGAGCCGATCGGCCAGGCCGATATTGGCGAAGAGGTTCCAGCTGGCGGTCGAGATCGCCGAGGCGCGGCCATCGACACCTTCGGCTGTGAGCTGTTCCGGCGTGGCCTTGTCAACCACGTGGCTGGTGATCCCGGCCCGCGCGGCGGCGAGGGCCAGGGTCATGCCAACCAGCCCGCCGCCCAGGATAACAAGGTCGCGCCGCTCGCTCACTTGGTGCGCTCGCAGGTGTTGCCCGTCCCCGCATCAAGATCGAGGCAGCGGCCATCGAAGGCGCCGTCGTCAACCTTGAGGCCGATGGCGGCGGCCAGGGTCGGCGCGATATCGACCGTCTCAACCGGGTTCGGCTGTTCAAAGCCGGTCATGCCCTTGCGCCAGAACAGCATCGGCACGCGGCGGTCATAGTCAAACACGCTGCCATGGGTGGCCACAAAGGCGCCCGGGACCGGTTCCGGGATCGGGGTGACGGCGCGGTTGAGCAAGAAGACCACATCGCCCGAGCGCTCAGCCAGGAACGAGGCACGGGCGCGATCCTTGATCGACCAGTCCTGCGGATTGCCGGTTGGCATCGGCGTGGCGGCCAGTTCGGCCGCGGTGAAGACCGCCGCGACCTGCGGGTGGTTGCGGGTCAGATTGACCAGTTCGTTGATCACGCGGGTCTTGGCATCCCCGGTGATTGCGGCGTTGACGTAGAAATCTCCGAACGGGCCATCGCCATAAAGCAGCGGTCCCTGCGGCGCGGTGATGCCGGTGCGGCGGGTGATCTCGGCCGAGAGCGCGGCCGGCATCAGCGCCTTGTCGGCGCGGGTGGCGCCCGGCATGGCCTGCTGGCGCAGCCGTTCAGGCGCATCATGGCCGCCATGGTCGGCCGTCAGCACGACCAGATAATCGATCTTGCGCTTGTCGAGCGCGGCAAACAGGCGACCCAGCGTGCCATCCAGTTCGTTCATCTGGATGCACATCTCGACCCCTTCGGTGCCGAGCGCATGGCCGATATAGTCATTGGCCGAGAGGCTGACCGAGAGCACATCGGTCGTGCCGTTCTGACCGAGCTTCAGTTCGTCAACCAGACCGATTGCGAGGTCGACCGTCGCCCCGTCCATCCGCGGCGAAACGCGCAGGACATCGGGCTTGGCGCCCTTGGGCAAGGCAAAGCGATAGGTGCCGACCGAACCATTGCCGATTGCCACGGCGTGATCACGCGGGCCGCACCACAGCGGGGCCTTGAGCGCCGGGGCACCCTTGGCCAGCAGGGCTGCGGCGGCGGCGTTGACCTGCTGCGCGGACGGGGCCAGATCGCGGCCCTTGAAGGTGACGAAGCTGTTGCCCTTCCACCAGTAGCCAGCATCGATCTTGTGCCCGCCCATCATCACCACGGCGCGATCCTTGGCCGAAACGGCGACGTTGCGCGTGGCCGGATTGGCCGCCTTCATCAGTTCACCCAACGTCGGCACCTTGAGCAGGTTGGCGGAGACCACCGGGTTGTTGGGCGTGCTGGCCGGGTCCGACAGGTCTTCCGAGCAATAGATCTTCTTCTCGGCCCGACCGATTGCGGGATTGAACCAGTTGTTGGCGATGATCCCGGTGCGCGCCGGGTGGGCGCCGGTCAGGATGGTCGAGTGGCCGGGGCAGGTTTCCGTCGCGGCGTGCGACTGGAAGCCCGAAGGGAAGACCGCGCCGGTCAGCAGCCGGGCGAAACCGCCGGTGAAATGCTCGCGATACTGGGCGAAGAGATCGGCCGAGAGCTGGTCGATCGAGACCACCAGCACCAGCTGCGGTCGCGCCGGTTCCGCCGCCGGCTGGGCCGGAGCCGCCTGCGCGGGCTGACCTTGGGCCAAAACCGGAGCTGACAGGCCGAGGGCGGCGGTGGCAAGCAGGCGGAGGGCGGTGCGGCGCATTGGTGAATCCTTGCTTTGAACGCTGAAATCGGCAAGGCCCTGATGGCGTCACACGGGCGCGAGCGCAAGGCTTCGCGCGGCCCTGGAGAACACATTTCGATGGCTCGCATCGCGGCACTGATCGCCCTCCTGCTGCAACTGCTTATCCTGGCCGCCAGCCCGGCCCGGGCGAGCGAAACCAATATCGTCGCGCAGCTGCTAGCTGAAGGTCCGGCCCTGCCCGGCAACACGGTGACGCTGGCGGTGGATATGCAGCCCAAGGCGGGCTGGCACGGCTACTGGAAAAACCCCGGCGATGCCGGCCAGGGGATGAGCTTCAGCTGGACCCTGCCCGCGGGCGGCAAGGTGGGCGAGCCGGCCTATCCGGTGCCCGCCACGCTGACCATCGCCGGGCTGATGAACCACGTTTACAAGACCGAATATGCCCTGCTGGTGCCTTTCACGGTTCCCGCCGATGCAAAGCCGGGCCAGGTGCTGAACCTGCGCGCCAAGGCACAATGGCTGGCCTGCACGGATGAGATCTGCGTCCCCGAAGCGGGCGAGCTGGCCACTTCAGTAACGGTCGGCCAGCCCGGCCAGCCGGATCCGCGCTTCGATCGCTGGCGCGCCGCCCTGCCCGCGCCATTGGGCAGCCCGGCCCATTTCGCTTTCGCTGGCGGCAAGCTGCGCGTGGCGATCCCGCTGCCCGCCGCGATGCAGATCAGCGATCCGCACCTGTTCCTGGCCACCAGCCGCGTGGTCGATTACGCCGCGCCGCAGGGCTTCTTCCGCCAGGGGGACATGTTGGTCGCCGAAGTGCCGGTGGCAAAGTTCGATCCGGCCCAGCCCAGTGCGATCGAAGCCGTGCTGCGGCTGAACGCGAATGGCGACGGGGTGACCATTGCGGCCGCACCGGGTGCAGTGCCAACGGGCGGAGCGCCGCTGAAGAACGCGGCAAGCGCCACACCTTCGATGCTCTGGCTGGTCCTTGCCGCACTGGCCGGTGGGCTGCTCCTGAACGTGATGCCCTGCGTCTTCCCGATCCTCAGCCTGAAAGCGCTAAGCCTCGCCCGCGCTGGCGAGAGCGAAGGTCAGGCCCGCGCCGAAGGGCTGGCCTATACCGCCGGGGTGATCGTGGCCTGCCTAGCCCTGGGCGGACTGCTGCTGGGGCTCCGCGCGGCGGGTCAGGAAGTGGGCTGGGCCTTCCAGTTGCAGGAGCCGCTGGTCGTGGCCGCGCTCTTGCTGCTGGCCGTGGCGATCACCGCCAACCTGCTGGGGCTCTATGAATTCATGGTGCCGGGCTTTGCCAGCGAAGGATCGCCACAAGGCGCCTTTGCTACCGGGCTGCTCGCCGCCTTTGCCGCCACGCCCTGCACCGGCCCGTTCATGGCGGCCGCCATGGGTGCGGCGCTGCTGCTACCGCCGCTGCCGGCGTTGTTGCTGTTCGGCGCGCTGGGGCTGGGGATCGCCCTGCCCTTCCTGGCGATTGCCTGGATACCTGCGCTGCGCCGCCGCATGCCCAAGCCGGGCGCGTGGATGAACACCTTCCGCCGCTGGATGGCGCTGCCGATGGCGCTGACCGCGCTGGCGCTGGTCTGGCTGGCGAGCCGGATCGGCGGCAATGCCTTTGCCTTTGCCCTGGTCCTCATCGCGGTGATCGTCGTGGCGGCGCTGGTCCTGCTGGGGCGGCGGCAACGCAACGGTCTGGCCGGCGGGCGCTTGTGGTGGGCCGGCCTTGCCGCCTTGCTGGCGGTTTCCGCCCTGGGCCTGCCCGGCATGGTCCGCGCACCTGCCAGCGCCGAGGCCGGCCTGCTGGATGCCCAGCCGTTCAGCGCGGATGCGCTGGCCAAGGCCCGCGCCAGTGGCAAGCCGGTGTTCGTCTACATGACCGCCGACTGGTGCCTGTCGTGCAAGGTCAATGAACGCGTGGCGATCGAGCGCGAGCCAACCCGCGATGCCTTCCGCAAGGCCGGGGTGATCGTGCTGCGCGGCGACTGGACCCGGCGCGATCCGGCGATCACCCGCTTCCTTACCGCACAGGGCGCCGCCGGGGTGCCGCTCTACCTGTGGTATCCGGCGGGCAGTTCGGCGCCAGAGCAATTGCCGCAGGTGCTAGGGCCGGATAGCCTGGTCGAACTGGCAGGTCGCTAAAAATCGCCGGCAGTTGATCCCGATCAAAGCATTATCAGGATTGGCGTTCCATCAGGGGAACAAGGCGGAGGCCAGTGGCCTCCATGACCACCCTTTCTCCCCACCTGGAGCGGCTGCACAGTTCAGCCGCTCTTTTTTTGTTGCCTCAGCAAGCCTGAGGCAAAGCATCACCGGCCCGCGCCCCCACCCGGCCTCCCATAGGGTAACCCTAAGTTCTGGGAGGCCGGGTGGGGCGTGGGCTGGTGATGCCGCCACGGCCGTAGGCATCAAACTGCCGAGCTGAAGCGCCGGACCGAATCCTGGCGATAGGGATCAAACAGCGCGGCGATAGTGCGGGCATAGGGCAGCGCATCGGGCAGCAGGCGCAAGGTGCCGTGATCGAGTTCGGCCAGTTCACGATCGACGAACGGCAGCAGGCGGACCAGCACTTCGCTGGCGATATCGGGATCCAGCCTGGCCTCGCCCCGGCAGAGCAGGCCTTCGATGATCGCGCCGCGGCGCTGGTCATCGGCGCTGCGGCGCAGGCCGCCATTGGCAGGCAGGTGATCCTGCGAAAGCAGCATGCGGTAACGCCCGGCGTTCTTCTCGTTCTGCCAGATCACATCCGGCGTCATCGAAATCGACGAGGCCCCCAGCCCTACCAGCACGGGGGCTTGGTCATCAGTAAAGCCCTGAAAATTGCGCCGCAGGGTGCCGTTCTGCGCTGCCAAGGCCAGCGGATCACGCGGCTTGGCGAAGTGATCGAACCCGACCGGCACATAGCCCGCCGCGGTCAGCAGCTGATAGCCGAACTGGGCCATGGCAAAGCGCTCGGCCTGGCCGGGCAAGTGACTGGCATCGATCCGGCGCTGGCGCGGGATCATGTGCGGCACATGGGCATAGCCAAACAGCGCAATCCGGTCCGCACCCAGTTCCACCGTGCGGTTCAGCGTGGCTTCGAGATCGGCCAAGGTCTGGCCGGGGAGGCCATACATCAGATCGAAGTTGAGCGAGCTGACGCCAGCGCCGCGCAGCATCTCCGTGCCGCGCGCGATCAGGGCATCATCCTGCACCCGGCCAATCGCAGCCTGAAGGTGCGGCGCAAAGGTCTGTACGCCCATCGAGGCATGGCTGACGCCGACCCAGCCCAGCACCTGCGCCCATTCGGCCGTCAGCGTGCGCGGATCGATCTCGATCGACCAGAGCGGGTCTTCCAGCGAAACGTGCAGCGTCAGCGCATCGACCAGCCGGACGAAGTCGGTCGGCGCGATGGCATTGGGGCTGCCACCGCCAAAGGCAATCCGCCGCGCGGCAATCCGGCCATCAAGCCGCACCCCGGCCAGCGCAATCTCACGGTGGAGCGCATCGAGGTAGCTCGAGAGGCGCTGGCGGCGGTTGGCCGCGCCGGTGTTGCAGCCGCAGTACCAGCAGATCTGCTCGCAGAACGGGATATGGACGTAGAGCGAAACGTCGCCCGACACCGAGCGGAGCGCGGCCTCGGCATCGGCTGCGCCAACCCGGTCACCAAACTCCGCTGCAGTGGGGAAGCTGGTGTAGCGCGGGACCGGGACGGCGAGCAGATCGGGGTGATATGTCCACATGCCGGTGCTTATCGCGGGGGTAGCAGCGCCCGTCATTGCGCAGGCTCAAATTGCGCCGCCCGCTTGCGCGAAGTGCCGCCGTGGCAGCCCTTGATGCAATCCTGTTCGCCCCCCTTGCGCGGGGCAGACCCATCGCGGGGAATTTCGACCAGCCGGGTCTGCCCATCGCCAGAGCAAATCGGCACCAGCAGGCTGTTGCTCGCCATCACCGGTGCGGCGTGGAGTGCGGCGGGCATGATTGCCAGCAGGGCGAAGAGGCGGGCTGCGAGCGTCATGCCGCCTTGTCATTCTCATCATCGATCAGGATCCGCGCGGCGGCCCCATCAAGGTCTTCGAACTGCCCGCGCTTGAGCGCCCAGAAAAAGGCCAGTAGCCCCAGCATGCCGAGCCCCAGCGCCACAGGGATCAGGACCGCGAGGCCGTTCACCGCGCCGCTCCGTAAAGCCGGAGCGAATTGGCGATCACAATCAGCGAGCTGGTCGACATGGCAACCGCCGCGATCAGCGGGGTGACATAGCCCGCCATGGCCAGCGGCACGGCGAGAGCATTGTAGCCAATCGCCAACACGAAGTTCTGCTTCACCACGGCCATGGTCCGCCGCGCTGCCCTAACCCCGCGTGGCAGGGCCAGCAGGGAATCGCCGAGGAACACCAGATCGGCCGCCTGCCGCCCGACATCGCTGGCATTGCCCGGTGCGATGCTGGCGTTGGCAGCGGCGAGCGCGGGGCCGTCATTCAGCCCGTCTCCGGCCATCAGCACCTTGTGACCGGCCGCCTGCAGTCGGGCGATCGCGCCCTGCTTGTCCGCCGGGCTGGCTGCCGCCTGCGCGGTCAGGCCGGTCGCCTTGGCCACTTCGGCAACGGCGGCGGGGTTGTCGCCCGAGAGGATCGTGGCCTCGATCCCCAAGGCCTTGAGTTCGGCTAGTGCCTGCTCGGCATCAGGGCGCAGGCGATCCGCAAAAGTGATCAAGCGAACCGGGCGGGTGCCGATGGCCAGCGCCGTGGCGATGCCGCTGGCGCGATCCGGGCGGCGCAGCGCTACGGGCTGGCCTTGCCACAGGGCGGTTACGCCGCGTCCGGCCTCTTCCCGCACATCCTGCAGGTCAGCCGTGCGGCATCCCGCCGCACCCAGCGCATCGGCCAGCGCCCGCGACAGCGGGTGGCGGCTGTGCGATGCGAGTGCGAGGGCCACGGCGGCTTCATCGGCATCGAGCGCGGCCAGGCTGGCCGGATCGGGCAGCGGCCGGCCCAGCGTGAGCGTGCCGGTCTTGTCGAGCAGGGCGCGGTCAATGCTGGCCAGCCGTTCGAGCGCAGCCCCGTCCTTCACCATCACCCCGGCGCGCATCAGCGCCCCGCTGGCGACGACCTGCGCCACCGGCACGGCCAGGCCGAGTGCGCAGGGGCAGGTGATAATCAGCACGGCGATCCCGATCACCAGTGACTGGTGCAGCCCGGCCCCGGCGATCAGCCAGCCTGCCAGCGTCAATGCAGCCAGGGTATGAACCGCCGGCGCATAGAGCCGCGAGGCGCGGTCGGCGATCCGGACATAACGCGAGCGCACCTGCCCCGCCGCTTCCATCAGTCGCGCGATTTCGGCCAGCGAGGTATCAGCGCCTGCCGCAGTAACCTTCACGTCGACCGGGGCATCAAGGTTGAGCGTCCCGGCGTGGACTTCATCGCCCGCGAGCATGGCCACCGGCACGCTTTCGCCGGTCAGCAGCGATCGGTCGAACCGGCTCTGCCCCAGGGCAATCACGCCGTCCGCCGCCAGCCGTTCCCCGGCGGCGACGCGCATCGTCATGCCCGGCACCAGATCGCGCGCGGCGATCCACTGGGCGCTGCCATCCTTGCCGATGACGATCGCCCCCGGCGCCGCCTGCCGCAGCAGGGCATCAACCCCGGCGCGGGCGCGATCGCGCATCATCGCATCGAGGACGCGGCCTGCCAGCAGGAACAGCAGCAGCATCAGCGTGCCGTCGAACCAGGCCTCGTGGCCGCCGGTGACGGTTTCGTAGAGGCTGAGGCCAGTGGCGAGCGTCACCCCGATCGAGATCGGCACGTCCATGTTGGTGCTGCGCTTTTTCAGCGCGCCCCAGGCCGAGTTGAAGAACGGCCGCCCGGCATAAGCAATCGCCGGCACCCCGATCAGCGCCGAAAGCCAGTGGAACAGATCGCGCGTGCTGCCTTCCGCCCCCGACCAGATCGAGACGGACAGCAGCATCACATTCATGCAGGCAAAGGCCGCAACGGCCAGCGGCGCGAGTAGCGGCTTGACCGCCGATGGCGGCGCGGAGAAGTCTTCAACGCGCGGCTGGCTGGCGAACCCGGCATCGGCCAAGGCGGCCATCAGTTCCGGCTCACGCACGGTGGCCTCGTGTTCGACCCGGACCTGCCGTGCGGTCAGATTGACGCGGGCGGAGTGCACCCCCGGCAATCCACCAAAGGCCCGCTCAACCTTGCCCATGCAGCCGGCGCAATGCATCCCCGGCACGACCAGCACGGTCGTTTCCAGCGGCGCAGAATCGGCAAGGCGCGCGGGGGCGTTCACCGCAGTTCCTGTTCCTCACGCCACTTGGTCTGCCCCGCCAGCGCGGTCAGGCGGACCAGCCAGCGGCCCGGCGCCACGGCCTTGTCCGAAACGAAGGAACCGTCCGCGGCCTTGGCAAAGGTCAGCGTCTGGTCAGGCGCATGGCCCAGCGGGTGGCGGGCTACGCCGGTGACAACCAGGCCGTCAGGCGCACCGGTAAAGCGCACGGCAACGCGGTCGTCCGGCAGGCGCGAGACCGCCGCACTCCAGCCCAGCTTCTTCTCCGCTGCCGCTTCATCCAGCCACTTGTTGTAGTTCTGGCTCGCGACATAGGAATTCTCCACCACCACCCCGCCGAAGGTCGAGCTGGCGAAGTGCGCCATGGTGAAGTTGACCGCCATGACGATTCCGAAGAACACCACGAAGATCGCGGTAACCTTGCGGCCGGTCAGCTGGCCCTTGGTGCCGGCTCTGGCGGTCATTCGTCTTCCTCCGGCGCATCGAAGCGGGTTTCGGCGCGATCACCACCCTGTCTCTTATACACATCTCCGAGCCCACGAGACC
>CAWUNP010000012.1:0-13431 GCA_963923805.1 uncultured Novosphingobium sp.
AGCGCCCCGGCGCGCATTTCCATCCGCACCAGATCCTGCATCCGCCGCAGCTGCTCTGGCGTGGCGCGGACATCGTCATAGCCAACCTCATGGGTCCGCAGGGTAGTGGCCCCGACAAACGAGGCGACGTTGCATGATACGCCCTTGGCTTCGAGGTATTCCAGATACTGCCCCAGCGTGGTCCAGCCGATATCAAACCGGATATCGCCCTGCTCGCGCCGCTCACGCGCCTTCATTTCGGCGGAGAGCGGCCCCATCGACGATCCCTCACCCATCACCTCCAGCGTCACACCCTGGCGGATATCGCTTTGCGAACGGCCATCCTCGATCAGGCTTTCCGTCGCCCAGGACAGCATGTTGATGAAGCCGGGGGCGACGGCATGTCCGCGCGCATCGATTTCCAGCGTAGCGCGCGCCGCTGAGAGGTTACCGATCGCCGCAATCTTGTCGCCGATGATCCCCAGATCGGCCTCGCGGCCTGCGCCGCCCAGTCCGTCAAACACGGTGCCGCCGCGGATGATGGTGTCATAGCGACCAGACCTTCGCGCCTCGGCAATCGCGGGCGAGACAGCGAGAGCGGCGAGACCGGCGGCAAAGGCGCGGCGCGAGGCGGTGAGTGTCATGCGGCAGGACTATTCCCGCTCACCGCCCCGCTGGCAAGCTGCCGCTATTGCGGCAGCTTGCGCGCCTATTCGAGGTGGCCCGAGACAACCGTGACCGTCTTGCTGGCGAAATCACGCAAGGGGCCGGCGACCGCCATGGCCGAGTAATCGCTGAGCAGGGCCTTGGCCTTCTCATGCGCGCCGACCTGCTTCTGGGCATAGAGCTTGTCGAAATCGGTGGTCGCATTGCGCAGGGCGTCAAGATCGGCCTGCTGCACGGCGGTCAACCGCGGGGTGGCGGTAACGGCCGGTGAGGCCCCCATCGCGGCAAAATCCTTCACCGCCTTGGTGGTGGCCTTGGTCTTGGCGAGTCCCGAGCTTTGCAGCTCGAACATATCGCTGGCTGCCACGGCTTCGGCGAACTGCTGATCGCTCGCGGCCATGGCGGTGCCGGCATCCGTGGCGCCAGGCATGCCCGATGCCATGGGGGCGGTATCGATAGCGGTGTCAGAGGCGGCCAGCGTCGCATCCGCGGCGGGGTCCGATTTCGAATTGCAGGCCGCCAGCGCAAGGCTGGTGGCGGTGAGCAGGATGGCGGTGCGCATGGGTAACGGCCTTTCGCAAGTGGATCGCCGCTTAACTGCCGCCGCTGCCACCCGGTCCGCCCACAAGGCTCATATGCGATGAATAGGGCGCCAGCAGCGGCTCGGCGCGGTTCCAGCCGCCGACGAGCCAGTGCCGCAGCGCCGCCGGGTCTGGCGGCAGGATCACCGGCATCCGCTCCACCCCCTGTTCGCGCAGCGCCGCGTTGGCCGGGCAGGTGAGCAGGGCAAAGCTGGCCACCTCGCTGTCCTTCCACACCCCGGCCATCGCAAACAGCGGCTGGTCCGCGCAGGACAGCCAGAGCTGGCGGCGACGACCGGTGGCCGGATCGGCCCTGCCCCACAGCATCACCTGCGTGGCCGGGACCAGGCAGCGAAATTCGCTGTTGCGCAGGTTGCCGATCCAGAACGACGAATCCGGGTTGCGCACCGTCAGCACGGCCCGTCCGGTCTCAGCCGCCGAAGGTGGCGGCGGCACGCCCCACAGCCGCGGCACCAGCCGCCGTTCGGGCTCACCCGGCGGGCGCGGACCGGCGACGAATTCGCGTCCGGCGGCAATGACCGGGGCAAAACTGCCCGGCGCGATGACACCACCCGTCCACGGATCACCGGGCGCCGCCCGCGCATCGAAACGCCGGGCGATTTCGGCCGCGGTGGCAGCAAGGCGATAGGGCGCGGACACCCGGCCAGTTAGAGATCCGGCCTGCCGGCTGGCAAGGCCGCATCCGCGTCGCCCCCGACAAATTGGAAACCGACGATATTTCAATTGCATGCGCCGTAATCGGGCCTATCTTCCCGGTTGCAACCACGGGAGGCACTTATGCTCAGCGATGATGAATTCGTACGCCCGTTTCAGGAACGCGCCGGCCTCAACCCCGATGGCTGGCCCGGCCGCGATACGCTGTCGATGCTCGATCAGGTGCTGCCAGCCCGGCCATCTCCCGCTTTGACCGAAACCACCCAGGCGCTTCCGGCGGACTATTTCCCGCTGCTGGCCCAGATCGAAAGCGGCAACCAGCCCTATATCAAGGCCAGCTCCTCCAGCGCATCGGACCTCTACCAGTTCGTCAAGTCAACGTGGGAGGCCGAAGGCGGGGTCTGGGGAACAGACATGACCAAGGCCTTCGGGGGCCTGCGCCCATCGCGGGAGGAGCAGCTGGCCCGGGCCAAAACCTTCACTGGCAAGAATGCGGTTTACCTGCGCCGCAAGACCATCCCGATCAACAAGGCTTCGCTCTATGCCGCGCATTTCCTGGGTGCAGTCACCGCCGCCAAGGTGATCGGGGCCGATCCGTCCGCCAGCGCCGAAGCCCTGGCCGGCCCGGCTGCTACTGCTGCCAACCCGACGATTTTGCGCGGCAAGACCGTGGGCCAGTTCCTGACCTGGCTGCACGGCAAGACCGGGGACTGGGCGCGCTAGGCTAAAGCCCATAGCGCGAACCACCGCTCACCGCTGGACCTTCTTCACGCGAACCCCTATTATCCACCCATCCCCGGGGAGCCGCTTGGCTGAGAGGGGCGGTTAGCATCGCCCGACCCGTTGAACCTGAACCCGTTAGCACGGGCGGAGGGAGTGGTCCGGCCCTGCCGTTTACGCTCCCGCTCCGCCTTTGAAGGAGCGTTGCGCATGGCCGACATCAACAGCAAGCTGGAAATCGGCGTCACGACCGGGCCCATTCGCGGCTCGAAGAAGATCCACGTCGGCCCGCTGGGCGTTGCCATGCGCGAAATTCACCTTGAGCCCGGCAGCGGCGAGCCGCCGGTGCGCGTCTATGACACATCCGGCCCCTATACCGATCCCAATGCCGTGATCAATATCGCCGCCGGCCTGCCCGAACTGCGCCGTGACTGGATCCGCGGCCGCGGCGATGTGGCGGAAGTGACCCAGCGCGAGGTCAAGCCGGAGGACAACGGCCAGCTTGGCCCAGATCGTTCGGGCGGCGTGCCGCCGTTCCCCAATGTCCGCCGCCAGGTGCTACGCGCGAAGCCGGGGCAGAACGTCAGCCAGATGCACTATGCCCGCCGCGGCATCATCACGCCCGAGATGGAATATGTCGCCACGCGCGAAAACCTCGGGCGCGAGATGCTCAAGGAATACAAGCGCGACGGGCAGGATTACGGCGCCAGCATTCCGGACTATGTCACCCCCGAATTCGTCCGCGATGAAGTGGCGCGCGGGCGGGCGATCATCCCCAGCAACATCAACCACCCGGAAAGCGAACCGATGGCAATCGGCCGCAACTTCCTGGTCAAGATCAACGCCAATATCGGCAACTCGGCAGTCGCATCCGACGTCGCGAGCGAGGTCGACAAGATGGTCTGGTCGATCCGCTGGGGTGCGGACACCGTGATGGACCTCTCCACGGGCCGCAACATTCACGACACCCGCGAATGGATCCTGCGCAACAGCCCCGTGCCGATTGGCACCGTGCCGATCTATCAGGCGCTCGAAAAGGTCGGCGGCGTGGCCGAGGACCTGACCTGGGAGATCTTCCGCGATACCCTGATCGAGCAGGCCGAACAGGGCGTCGATTACTTCACCATCCACGCCGGGGTGCGCCTGCCCTATATCCCGCTGGCGGCCAAGCGGATGACCGGCATCGTCAGCCGCGGCGGCAGCATCATGGCCAAGTGGTGCCTGGCGCATCACAAGGAATCGTTCCTCTACGAACGGTTCGACGAGATCACCGAGATCATGAAGGCCTATGACGTGGCCTACAGCCTGGGCGACGGCCTGCGCCCGGGTTCGATCTATGACGCCAATGATGAAGCCCAGTTTGCCGAGCTTTACACGCTAGGCGAACTCACCAAGCGCGCCTGGGCAGAGGACGTGCAGGTCATGATCGAAGGCCCCGGCCACGTGCCGATGCACAAGATCAAGGAGAACATGGACAAGCAGCTTGAAGCCTGCGGCGAAGCGCCGTTCTACACCCTCGGGCCGCTCGTCACCGACATTGCCCCGGGCTATGACCACATCACCAGCGGCATCGGCGCCGCCCAGATCGGCTGGTACGGCACGGCGATGCTCTGCTACGTCACGCCCAAGGAACACCTGGGCCTGCCCGACCGCGATGACGTGAAGGTGGGCGTGGTCACCTACAAGCTGGCCGCCCACGCGGCGGACCTCGCCAAGGGCCACCCCGCCGCGCAGGTGCGCGACGATGCCCTGTCAAAAGCCCGCTTCGAATTCCGCTGGCGCGACCAGTTCAACCTCAGCCTCGATCCGGACACGGCCGAACAGTACCACGACCAGACCCTGCCGGCCGAAGGTGCCAAGAGCGCGCACTTCTGCTCGATGTGCGGGCCGAAGTTCTGCTCGATGAAGATCAGTCAAGAAGTCCGCGACTTCGCCAGGCTTCAAAACCAGCCCTCCGACAGCTTCGTCGCCGCTGATGAGGCGGAGAAGGGCATGGCTGAAATGAGCAAGGTCTACGAGGAAGGCGGCCGCGAACTGTACATCGGCGCTGGCAACCGCGAGCACGATTGAGCCGGTGCCAAGAGCCCTAGCGCCGCGCTAACCGCACCAAGGCTTCGTCGAGCGCCTGGAGAAAGCGCGATCGGTCAGCCTTGGCAAAGAGGGGTGGCCCGCCAACGGCATCACCCCCGGCGCGCAAATCGGCCATGATGGCGCGGGTGGCAATGGCGCCACCGATCGAGGCATGGGTAAAGGGTTTTCCGGTGGCGGCGATCACCGTGGCCCCGCCCTTGAGGCAGCGGTCCGCCAGCAGGATGTCATTCGTCACGACCACGGCGCGAGGCCCGGCCGCCGCGGCGATCCAGTCATCCGCGGCATCAAAGGCGTCGGAAACCGCAATCCGTTCGATCAAAGGGTGGTCTGGCACGCGTAGCCGCATGTTGCTGACGACCTTGACCGCCACCTGCCGGCGGAAGGCAACCTTGTAGATCTCTTCCTTCACCGGGCAGGCATCGGCATCGACCAGGATCGTCAGCATGGTCATCGGCGCGGCAGCCTTACCGCTTGCGGACGAATTCCGCGCGCAGCACCAGGCCCTTGATGCCGGGATACTTGCAGTCAATTTCCTGCGCGTCGCCGGTCAGCCGGATCGAGGGGATCACCGTCCCCTGCTTGAGCGTCTGGCCCGCGCCCTTGACCGTCAGGTCCTTGATCAGCGTGACCGAATCCCCATCGGCCAGCAGGTTGCCCACCGCATCGCGCACTTCGATCGCGCTTTCCGCCGCACGCTTGGCCGCGAGTTCCGAGGCCGGTAGCCATTCGCCGCTTTCCTCGTCATAGACATAGTCTTCGTCGTCACCGGACATTTGGTATTCCCCTTCGCTGGCTGCCATGACAGGCCCGACGGCCCAGCGCAACGGGGCGTTGACATGGCGCCGCTGCGCGCCAAGTCTCTCGCGAGACAGGAGAGACGGCGATGGCAAAGGGATGGTCATGGATGCTGTGGGCTGCGGCGGCCTATAACTGGCTGGTCAGCCTGCCTGTGCTGCTGAACACCAGCCTGGCAGCGAATGACAAGGTCAGCGCCGTGCTGGTGGCCGGGTTCGGGCTGCTTTACGCGATCACGGCCAGCAACCCGGCCCGCTTTGCCCCGGCGCTCTGGGCTGGGGTGCTGGGCAAGCTCGGGCTGGTCGTGCTGCTTGCCCCGTCGATTGCGGCGGGGACGGCGGCACCCGGAACGGCCCCGGTGCTGGCGGGCGATCTGCTGTTCACCGCCGCCTTTCTGGCCCTGCTGCTGGGGCCAGCGCGGCGGCCCGAATGATCGAGCGCACCATCATCCGGCTTGGCCCGCAGCACCGCGATGCAGCCGTGGCGACGCTGGCTGCGGCCTTTCAGGACGATCCGGCCGTCTGCTGGATGATCCCCGACGCAGCCGAACGGGCGCGGCGACTGCCTGGCATGTTCGCCTGGCTGTGGGATGATCACCAGCGCCACGGGATCGCGCTGGGCACGCCGGGGTGCGAGGCGGTGACGCTGTGGCGGCTGCCTGGCAAGGTCCACTATCACGATCCGCTCTGGCCGCCGGAACTGCTCCGGCTGCTGGGGATCTTCGGACGCCGGATCCTGCGCGCCAGCAGGCTTGGCGATGCGATCAGCGCGCATGTGGCCAAGGGCGAAGACTGGTACTACCTGCGCTATGCCGGGGTGCGGCCGGACTGTCAGGGGCAGGGCCTGGGCGGCCTGACCATCCGCGCCGGAATTGCCGAGGCGGCAGCGGCGGGCAAGCCAGCCCTGCTTGAAACCGCCACGGAAGGGAATGTCGGCATCTACCTGCGGCTTGGCTTCGTGGTCCACGCGGAGTGGGACGTGCCATCCAGGGATGGCCCCCACTTCTGGTCGATGTCGCGCCCGATCTAGAACCCGCTGGCCAGAAACTCTTCGGCCAGGCCAGCCAGCAGTGCAGTGCCGCGCGGCAGGACGGCCTCGTCCACCATCATCCGGGTGGAATGGATGCCGCAGCAGGCGCTCCAGTCCGCCCCGTCCTCGGCCACGCCCAGGAAGAACATCGCGCCGGGCACCTTTTCGAGGACATAGGAGAAGTCCTCTGCGCCCATGATCGGGGCGGGCAGGGTCTGCCAGGCCTCGGCACCGAACAGGCCTCCGGTCACGCGTTCACCAAAGGCGACCGCGCGGGGATCACAGATGGTAACGGGGAAGCCTTCGATGATCCGGACCTCGGCGCTGAGGCCATGGGCGGCGGCGATCCCGCTGGCGAGCTGGCGCAGGGCAGCGTGCAGCTTGGCCCGGTGGCGCGGCGAGAGCGTGCGCATCGTCCCCTTAAGCGTGGCGAAATCGGCGATCACATTGTGCGCCGTCCCGCCCTCGATCCGGGCAACGGTGACCACCACCGGGTCGTGGGCGTTGAATTGGCGGGGGACCATGGTCTGCACCGCCAGCACGATCTCGCAGGCTACCGGCACCGGATCCTGCGTCTGGTGCGGCATCGAGGCATGGCCGCCCGCGCCCTGGACCACGATCTCGAACTGGTCCGCCGCCGCCATCAGCGGCCCGGCCCGCCCGGCGACCAGACCATGCTTGGCATTGGGCATGACGTGAAGCGCAAAGGCAGCATCGGGCAGGGGATCAAGCAGCCCGTCCTCCAGCATGAAGCGGGCGCCGTGATGACCCTCCTCACCGGGCTGGAACATGAAGGAGACCGTGCCCTGAAGCTCTGCCTGCCGCGCCGCCAGCACCCGCGCCGCACCGGCCAGCATGGCGGTGTGGGCATCGTGGCCGCAGGCATGCATCGCGCCCTGGACCTGCGAGGCGAAGGGCAGCCCGGTCTCCTCGGGCATGGGCAAGGCGTCCATATCGCCGCGCAGCAGGACATGGCGGCCCGGCCCGGCTCGGCCCTCCAGGGTCGCAACCAGACCGGTGGTGGAAAGCCCCTCGCGCCAGGTCAACGGCAGGTCAGCCAGGGCGGCGCGCACCTTGTCGCGGGTCCGCGGGGTGTGCAGGCCAAGTTCGGGCTCGGCATGGATCGCACGGCGCAGCGCGACGACCTCATCCGAGATCGCGCGGGCGGCATCAAGCAGGTGACTGTGGAGCATGGGGCGATGATAGCCGCCCCACAGCGCGCGTCTAGGCCCCGATCTTCGCCGCGATGCGCCGGGCCGCCGCATTGTGCATCAGCACCGAGATCACCAGCAGCACGTTGAGCACCAGCGCCTGATAGATCATGTAGTACAGCGGCGTACCTGCGAACATCGACAGGCCCAGCACGATCGCGCGCGGGTTCGGCCCCAGCACCTTGCAGACAAACAGCAAGGGCGGCGCTTCGGCGCGCACGGCGGCGGCAATCTCGGCCAGGCGGGCTGCGTCGCCCTTGGCCGCGTCAACGGCGGCGTCGATCCGCAAGGCATGGGGGGTCATCCCGCTGGCGGCGTTGAGATAGGCAGAGACCAGCACGCCAAAGGGGCTCTTGGTCGTTGCCGAATCCGACTTGCCATGGCTGTGCCGCAGCCACGGCGTGCCATAGACCCACCACTGGTACTGGCGGCGCTGAACCTCGACATGGTTGGATTGAACGGCGTGGCTGATCCCGGCGACGAGCATCAGGGCCCAGCCGGCTCCGCCGCTGAACAGACCCGCCTGGTGCGACAGCAGCCAGCCCATGATCAGGTAAAGCACGACATGGCTGGCATAGTCGCAGATGCCGTCAACCATCTCGCCAATCGGGCTGGACCGGCCGGTCATCCGCGCCAGATCGCCGTCGGCACCGTCCACCACGTGCCAGCCCATGTGCAGCGCCATGCCCAGCGCCGCGCCGATCGGCCAGGCCAGATTGGCATAGGCAATGCCGGCCGCGACCACCATCAGCCCGCCGAAGATCGAAACCATGTTGGGTGTGACGGGCGTATAGGCCAACCCGCGCGCCAGCTGCCAGGCCAGCGGATGATAGAGATAGTGATTGAGCGGATCCTGCAGCTCGCGCGGGCGCTGCGGCCGCGCCGGCTTGCCCTGCTTGATTGCCGCCATGGCCTGTTCCACCATCAACCCCGCCTTGCTTTGCCTAGCCTTTGACCCGGCTTCCCCTTAGCGGTGCCAACCCCCGCCCCACAAGTGTCAGACAGCAGATTTGCCACGGGCGGGAATGGTGCTATGCTAGTAAGCCTGCATTGCGCAGGTACACACATCGAATAAGGCGGATTTCCAGCAGGAAACCGCCAGATTCGGGCCGGATCAGCATAGGTCAGGGTGGCTACGGCGAGCCGCCCAATCCAGCTATTCGGCTTGACCTGCGCCAAACTTCTTGCTTTTGGCGCGCGACTTCACATTGGCGCGGTCTTGTTGAGGCCGCGCCGCGCCGTTTGAGAAGGATTAAAACCTAATGAAGCCGATCAAGGTCGCCATTATTGGTGTTGGCAACTGCGCCAGCTCGCTGGTCCAGGGGGTTACCTATTATCGCCAGAACAACTCCTCGCAGGGCCTGATCCACGACAAGATCGGTGGTTTCGGCGCGGGTGACGTTGATTTCGTGCTCGGCGTCGATGTTGACGCCCGCAAGGTTGGCAAGGACATCGCCGAAGCGATTTTCGCCAAGCCGAACAACACCGCGGTGTTCCAGGCCGAAGTGCCGGCAACCGGTGCCAAGGTCATCATGGGCAAGGTTTCTGACGGCGTTGCGCCGCACATGACCACCGTCGGTGAAAAGGGCTTCATCGTCGCCAACGAACCCGAGGCCGACCAGGCCCGCATCGTTCAGGCGATCAAGGATTCGGGTGCCGAAGTGCTCGTGAACTTCCTGCCCGTCGGTTCGCAGGCCGCCACCGAGTTCTACATGAACTGCGCGCTGGAAGCCGGCGTGGCCGTGGTGAACTGCATGCCGGTGTTCATCGCCAGCAACCCGGAATGGGAAGCCAAGTTCCGCGCCAAGAACATCCCGATCGTGGGTGACGACATCAAGGCCCAGGTTGGCGCCACGATCGTCCACCGCGTGCTCTCCAGCCTGTTCGCCGCCCGCGGCGTGACGGTTGAGCGCACGTACCAGCTCAACACCGGCGGCAACACCGACTTCATGAACATGCTGGACCGTCAGCGTCTCGGTTCGAAGAAGGAATCGAAGACCGAAGCCGTTCAGGCCATGCTGGCCCAGCGCCTCGAAGACGAAAACATCCACGTCGGTCCGTCGGACTATGTTCCCTGGCAGAAGGACAACAAGCTGTGCTTCCTGCGCCTTGAAGGCCTGCAGTGGGGCAACGTGCCGATGGAACTGGAACTCCGCCTCTCGGTGGAAGACAGCCCGAACTCGGCCGCTTGCGTCATGGACGCGATCCGCTGCGCCAAGCTGGCGCTGGACCGCGGTGAAGGCGGCGCCGTGCTCGGTGCTTCGGCCTACTTCTGCAAGCACCCGCCGCAGCAGTTCAACGATGACCTCGCCGCCCAGATGGTTGAGGAATACATCGCTGACGCTGCGATCGCTGCAGAGTAAGCTGAGCCAATCGGTTCAAGGAGCGGCGCCGGTTAATTCCGGCGCCGTTTCTGTTTGAGGGATAGCCCATGGACGCCCTGATTATCGCTGCCGGCTTTGGCAGCCGCCTGCGCGACGTTTCGGATTCCAAGCCGCTGACGCCGATTGCGGGTATTCCGCTGCTCGAACTCGGCGCGCGGCAGGCCAAGGCGGCCGGCGTCAAACGGGTCGTGGTGGTGACCGGTCACGAGGCCGAGCGGATCGAGGCGGCGCTGCCAGCACTGGCAGCGCGGGTTGGCATTCCGGTGGTGGCCCAGCGGGTTGAGGACTGGTCAAAGCCCAACGGCTGGTCGGTCATGGCCGGTGCAGACGTAATCGACGGCAATTACCTGCTGATGATGTCAGACCATATCTTCTCTGCCGCGATCTTGTCGGAACTCGCCAAGCAGGATGGTCCCGACCGCGGCGTCACCCTGGCAGTCGATTACCGCTGCGACAATCCGCTGGTCGATCCGGATGACGCGACCTGGGTCAAGCTGAATGGACGCGGGTTCATCACGGCGATCGGCAAAACGATCCCGGAGTATGATGCCGTCGATTGCGGTGCCTTCCTGGCAACGCCCGAACTGGCCGCCGCAATTCGCGAAGCCATTGCTGAAGGCAAGGCGGGCAGCCTGTCCGAAGGGATGCAGCGCCTGGCTGATGCGGGCCGCGCGGCAACGATGGATATCGGTAGCGCCTGGTGGCTCGACGTCGACGACCCGCGCGCCCACGCGCTGGCCGAAGAGCAGGCCCCGCGCGAACTCAGCGAAATCTATCGGTCCGCCTAGGGATACTTCATCTGGATCCGGGCGGTCAGCCCGGATTTCGGCACGTTGAGCCGGACCGAGCGGAACTGCGGCAGGCCCGCCAGGGTCGCCGGATTGTTCGAAAAGCCATAGCCTTCGGCCGGCAGGCCAAGCCCGGTGCGGTCAAACCGGCCATCGCCATTCTCGTCATGGTAGAGCGCCACGGCATAGACGCCGGGCTTGGGCAGGAAGATGCAGCCGCGGGTGGTCCCGGCGGTTGCATCAACCCGGCCCACGTAAAGCGAACCGTGCTTGATCAGGAACTTTGAAGAATTGTCGGCATAGATCGTGATCGCCAGCACGCCGCTGCCATTGCGCAGGCCATCGGCAACGATGTTCAGCCAGGTCCCGCTGGCCGGACCGGTGCAACCGGCCGGTGCTGCCCCCGGCGCGTTGGCGGCCAGCGGCGCAGGGCTGGCTGCCAGTGCGGCCGTGGCGGCAATTGCGAGGGCCGCGGCGCGGATACGTCGGGGCTGGATCATTGCTTCGTCATCCTGTTTGTGGAGGAACCGGCACGGCCTGTCGCACACCCGTTGAGGTGTCCCGCCGCGCCTTGATACCCCCAGTTATGATTCGCCCGCTGAATAGCCGGTGAATTGGGCAACAATGCGGTCAGCGCCCCGCTTTCGTCAACCACGCCCGGAAAGGCGTGACCTATCAAGCGATCACGCAGGCTGAACCGGCGGGTTCGAAATGCAACTCCATCCGGCCGCCCAGATGCCGTGTGGAAAACGCGCATAATCCGGTTGTAGCCACCAGATGTGGTGGGTAAGCGCCGGGAAAGGGAGGCCTCCGCCATCGCCATGCCCCAACCACTGATTTCACCTTCGATCCTTTCTGCCGATTTCGCCCGGCTGGGTGAAGAAGTGCGCGCCGTAGACGCGGCGGGCGCGGACTGGATCCATGTTGACGTGATGGATGGGCATTTCGTGCCGAACATCACGATCGGCCCGATGGTGGTAAAGGCACTGCGTCCGCACACGGCCAAGCCGCTGGACGTGCACCTGATGATCAGCCCGGTGGATAGCTACCTCGCCGCCTTTGCCGAGGCCGGGGCCGATATCATCACCGTTCACCCCGAAGCAGGGCCGCACATCCACCGCACGGTCCAGGCGATCAAGGGCCTGGGCAAGCTGGCCGGCGTTTCGCTCAATCCCGGTACCCCGGCCAAGATGCTCGACTATCTGATCGATGAGATCGATCTGGTCCTGGTGATGAGCGTCAACCCCGGCTTCGGCGGGCAGAGCTTCATCACCAGCCAGCTCCGCAAGATTGAAGCGGTGCGCAAGGCGATCGACAAGAGCGGGCGCGATATCCGGCTGGAAGTGGACGGCGGGGTGGATGTCGAAACCGCCCGGCTCTGCGTTGCCGCTGGAGCCGATGTCCTGGTTGCAGGAACGGCCACGTTCCGCGGCGGCCCGGAACGCTACGCCGCCAATATCGCGGCCCTGAAGGATGCCGGCGGCGCATGATTGAGGCAATGGGCCAAGGGCGCGCCCAGACCGGGCCGGAGGGCGAAGCATCCGCCGACCCGGTGTTCGGCGCCGCCTTTGATGATAGCCACGCCGCCTCGGAACCGGGGGAGCTGATCGAACCAAGCCGGGCACTGGCTCTGGCCGACTTTACCCCACCCGTGCTGGGCGCAAGCGAGCGACTGCTCCGTCTGGCCTATCGCCTGGGGGTTCCCGCCTCGACCCTGGCGGCACCCTTTCGCAAGCCCGCCAAAACGCGGTTGCTGGCCACTGTCCTGAACCCGCTTCCCGGGCAAAAGATGGCAGGCACGGCGATCCGCGCCGGGCATTTTCTGGTCTATGGGGTCAAGGCCCCGATCGCGCAGATCGATTTTGCCGGGGCGGCCCGCATGGCACCACCGCTTGAGCGGGTGGTCCATTCGTTCTCCTGGCTGGCCGACCTTGAAGCCGCTGCCGCGCGGGAACAGGTAGCGCCGATCGCCGAACGCGTGCTGGCCACCTGGCTTGAGGCCAATCCGTCGCCTCCTGCCCGCGCCGGCAAGGGTCCGGCCTGGACCCTGAGCAATGCCGGCACGCGGCAACTGAACTGGCTGGTCCACGCTCCGCTGATCCTTTCGGGCAATGACCGGGTCCAGCGCGGCAAGGTGCTGGCGGCGATGAACGATACGGCCCGCTGGCTCGACAAGAATGTCGGGCGGGCCGAAGACCTGCTGGCCGAAGTGGCCGGATGGTGCGGGATTGTCGCCGCCGGCCTGCTTCTGCCCGATGGCAAGCCGCGTCGCCTGTTTGGCGAGGCCGGCCTGATCAAGGCACTGGGTGAACTGATTGGCGATGATGGCGGGATCCTCTCGCGTGCGCCGCTTGGCCAGATCGAAGTCATCTCCCTGCTGGTGCGGCTGCGCGCCTGTTATCAGGCGGTCCGCCGTGATCCGCCTGCCGCGCTGGAAGCGATCCTGACCCTGCTGGTCCCGCCCTTGCTGGCCCTGACCCATACCGATGGTTCGCTGGGCTCCTGGCAGGGC
>CAWUNP010000013.1:0-12959 GCA_963923805.1 uncultured Novosphingobium sp.
CTTCAGCGCCAGACGATCTTTGCCGAGGCCGATATCGGCCGGCCCAAGGCCGAAGCCGCCGCGGCATGGGTAAGCCGCTTCGATGGTGCCATCGAGGTCCACGCGGCCGCAGGGAGATTGAGGGGCGATAATGCCGCGCAGCTCCTCGAGGGCGCAACCCTTGTGCTCGACGGCTGTGACAACTTCGCGACCCGTCTGGCCGTGTCCGATGCCTGCGTGAAGCTGGGCATTCCGCTGACCAGCGCCGCCCTGGGCCGCTTTCAGGGGCAGGTGGCGAATTTTGCCGGACACCTGCCGGGCGAGAGCTGCTACCGCTGCTTCGTGGGCGATGCCTTCGACGCCGAGGATTGCGACACCTGCGCCGATGATGGCGTGCTGGGGGCCATGGCCGGCTGGGTCGGCACCTTCGCAGCGATGCAGGCGGTGCGGGTGCTGGTGCAGGGCCACGCGGCCATGGGTGAACCGCAATGGGGCAAGGTCCACCTGCTCGATGGTCTGGCCCCGGCACTGCGCACCATGCGGATCGTCAAGGACCCGGAGTGCCGGGCCTGCTCAGCGGCCTAACAGCTCCGCCACCCAGGCCGGGACCACCTCAGTGGCCGGGCCAAGCCGGGTCTCATTAAACCATTGCGAGCCCTGGCTCCGCTCCAGATTGAGCTCCAGCGTTTGCAGGCCCAGCTCACGCGCATTCCGCACCAGACCGGCAGCCGGATCGACCGCGCCTGATGTGCCGATGGAGACGAACAGGTCTGCCGCACGCAGCGCGCTGTAGATCTCCCCCATGCGGTAGGGCATCTCGCCGAACCAGACGACATCGGGCCGCAGGGTTGGTGCCCGGCAGACCGGGCAGGGTGGGCGATCGATCAGCGGACCGGTCCAGCGGCTGCGAATGTCGCAGGATGTGCACCAGGCATTCAGATGCTCGCCATGCATATGCAGCACGCGCTGCGCGCCGCCGCGCTCGTGCAGGTCATCAACGTTCTGGGTGACGATCAGCAGTTCGCCGCTCCAGTGTGCATCCAATTCGGCCAACGCTAAGTGGGCGGCGTTGGGTTCCTTCTCCTGAATGGCAGCGCGGCGCATGTCATAGAACCGCAGCACCAGGTCCGGGTCGCGGGCAAAGGCCTCAGGCGTGGCGACATCCTCCACCCGGTGCTGTTCCCACAGTCCGCCGGCCGAGCGGAAGGTGTCGATGCCGCTTTCGGCGCTGATCCCCGCGCCGGTCAGGATCACGATGTTGCGAATCTCGTTCATGACATTCCCCTAACCCGCTCGCCCTGAGCTTGTCGAAGGGCTGCTTTTCCTTCAAGCGTCGCACGAGAAGGGTTGGGGCTTCGACAAGCTCAGCCTGAGCGGAGTTTGGATTGGTGGCAAGAATCGGGATTATCGGCAGCGCCGGACGGATGGGACAGGCCTTGGCCGACGCCATCGCCGCAGCAGGCCAGGAACTGGCGGGCGGCGTGGACAAGGGTGGCGACGTCGCTGCGCTGGCGGCCAGTTGCGACGTGCTGGTCGATTTTTCTGCTCCCGCCGCGCTTGAGGGCAATCTGGATGCCGCCATGGCTGCCGGTGTACCGATCGTGGTCGGCACAACCGGGCTTGAAGAGCGGCATCACTGGCTCTGTGATGCTGCGGCCGAGCAGATTGCCGTGCTGCAGACCGGCAATACATCGCTGGGCGTCACGCTGCTGGCGCACCTCGTGCGCGAGGCAGCGAGCCGCCTGGGCGAGGACTGGGATATCGAGATCGCCGAGACGCACCACCGGATGAAGGTTGATGCGCCGTCCGGCACCGCGCTGCTGCTGGGGGAGGCGGCAGCCGAGGGGCGCGGGATCGACCTTTCCAACCACAGCGCGCGCGGCCGCGACGGGATCACCGGCGCGCGCCAATCCGGCGAGATCGGCTTTGCGAGTCTGCGGGGCGGTTCGGTCGCCGGCGACCACACCGTCCATTTCCTTGGCGCGGACGAGCGCCTGTCGCTCACCCACCTGGCCGAGAACCGCAGCATTTTTGCCAAGGGTGCAGTGCGCGCGGCGCAGTGGCTCGCCGGCAAGCCGGCCGGGCGCTATCGCATGGGCGAGGTGCTCGGGCTTTGAAGCGCGACCAGATTTTCGAATTCTTCCGCCGCCTGGCGGAGGACAATCCCTCGCCTGAAACCGAGCTGGAATTCGGCAATACCTATCAGTTGCTGGTCGCCGTAACGCTATCGGCCCAGGCCACCGACGTTGGCGTCAACAAGGCGACCCGGCGGTTATTCGAACTGGTCAAGACCCCGGCGCAGATGGTCGCGCTGGGTGAGGATGGGCTGAAAGAACACATCAAGACGATCGGCCTGTTCAACACCAAGGCCAAGAACGTCATCGCGCTCTCCGAGATCCTGGTGCGCGATTATGGCGGGGAGGTGCCAGCCGACCGCGATGCCCTGACCGAGCTGCCCGGGGTCGGCCGCAAGACGGCCAACGTGGTGATGAACTGCGCCTTCGGGGCGGAGACCTTTGCGGTCGATACGCACATCTTCCGCGTTGGCAATCGCACCGGTCTGGGCAAGGGCAAGACCCCGCTGGCGGTCGAGAAGCAGTTGGAGAAGAAGGTGCCGCAGCCCTTCCGGGTGGGCGCGCACCACTGGCTGATCCTGCACGGTCGCTACATCTGCAAGGCGCGCACGCCGGAATGCTGGCGCTGCACGGTTGCCGACCTGTGCGGCTACAAGCCAAAGACCCTTGCCCCGAAGGGCAAGGGCCTATCCGCCTAGCGCTTCGCTTCGAAGTTCGAAGCGTCAAGTTCCAACCCGGCCCGGCCATGGGCTGCGCCATGCGCCGGGGCGTGCGGGTGTTCGACGAACTCCGGCTCTTCGACTTCCAGCATGCCTTCCCACTTGGTGATGACCGAAGTGGCGACGGCATTGCCGACCACGTTGGTGGCGGTCCGGCCCATGTCGAGGAATTGGTCGATCGCGAGGATGATCGCCACGCCTTCAACCGGCAGGCCGAACATCGCCAGCGTGCCGGTGATCACCACCAGCGAGGCACGCGGGACGGCGGCCACGCCCTTGGACGAGATCATCAGCGTCAGCAGGATCGCGATCTGGGTGCCGATTGGCAGGTCAATGCCATAGGCCTGGGCGATGAACAGCGTCGCGAAGGACATGTACATCATCGAGCCATCGAGATTGAACGAATAGCCCAGCGGCAGCATGAAACCCGAGATACGCCGCGGCACGCCGAACCGGGCCAGCTGTTCAAACAGCTTGGGTAGGGCGGCTTCGCTCGACGCGGTCGAGAAGGCGATCATCATCGGTTCGCGGATATAGCGGATCAGATCGAAGATCCGGCGGCCGAGGAACAGTCCGCCGATCGTCAGCAGGATCAGCCAGAGCAGGCTGAGCGAGAGGTAGAATTCGGTCACCAGTTCGACATAGGTGCCCAGAATGGCCAGCCCGCTTGAGGCCACGACCTTGGCCAGCGCACCGAACACGGCAAAGGGTGCAAAGCGCATCACATAGCCGGTGATCTGCAGCATCATTTCGGCCAGGGCATCAGCGCCGCGCACCAGCGGCGCGCCCTTCTCACCCAGCGCGGACAGGGCCACCCCGGCGAACAGCGAGAAGACCAGGATCTGCAGGATATTGTTGGTTGCCATCGCGTCGAAGGCGTTCTTCGGGAAGATGTGCAGCACGAAATCGAAGAAATCGAGCTTGGCCACTTCGCCGACAGAAGCGGCTGTGGCGGCCGAAACATCGACACCCACGCCCGGCTGGAAGAAGTTGACCATGACCAAGCCCAGCCCGATCGAGATCAGGCTGGCCAGGATGAACCAGGTGATGGCGCGGAACCCGATCCGGCCCAGCGCGGCGCTATCCCCCATATGGGCGATGCCCACCACGATGGTGGACAGGATCAGCGGCGCCACCAGCATCTTGATCAGGTTCAGGAAGATGCTCGACAGCAACCCGAAGGATTTGAGGTATATGTCCTTCAGGTCACCCTCGATGCCGAACGGCCAGATGGTGACCGGCCCCTTCGGGATGAAGGTGAAGACCAGCCAGCCGGCCACAACGCCCAGCACCATGCCGATCAGGATATAGAGTGTCAGGCGCCGATCCATGGCGTGCGTCCCCCGGATTGAAAGATTGTTTCCGTGCAGCCTAACAGGCTGTCACCGCTATCGCAATCAGCCCGCCAGGGCTGCCGTGGCGACGCGGGCGTAAATGCGTGCCAGAGCATCGAGATCGGGCACCGCGACAGCCTCGTCGCGCTTGTGCATCGTGGCGTTGCACAGGCCGAATTCGATCACCGGACACAGCGCCTTGAGGAACCGGGCATCGCTGGTCCCGCCGGTGGTGCTGGCTTCGGGGCTAAGCCCGGTTTCGGCCTCGACCGCCGCTGCGACCATCGCTGAAAATTCCCCCGGCGGGGTGAGGAAGGCCTCGCCGGAAATGACCGCGCGGGCGCTGCCGCCGTGCTTTTCGGCAATCGCGCTGACCATGTCGGCCAGGCCTTGCCCGGTGTGCAGATCGTTGAACCGGATTGAGAGGCGGGCATGGGCCCGCGCCGGGATCACGTTGGTGGCCGGATTGCCAACGGTGATGTCGGTAATCTCCAGGTTGGAAGGCTGGAACCAGTCGGTCCCTTCGTCCAGCACCAGCGCATTGAGTTCGGCCAGCATGCTGACCAGCGGTCCGATCGGGTTGTTGGCGAGATGCGGATAGGCAACATGGCCTTCGCGGCCCTCGACCGTCAGCCAGATATTGACCGATCCGCGCCGCCCGATCTTCATCATGTCGCCCAGGCGGTTCACGCTGGTTGGTTCGCCCACCAGGATCAGGTCGGGGATCGCCTCGACGCTGCGCATATGATCGATCAGCGGCAGGGTGCCGAAGCGGGCCGGGCCTTCCTCATCGCCGGTGATGATGAAGCTGATCGTTCCGGCATCCTGCGGCATGCCCGAGACCGCCGCGACCATCGCCGCGATCGAGCCCTTCATGTCGACCGCGCCGCGGCCATAAAGCAGTTCGCCGCGCACTTCGGGGGCAAAGGCGCCGGTGGTCCAGCCTTCACCCGGCGGCACCACATCGAGGTGACCGGCAAAGCCGAAATGCCGGCTGCCCGCTGGCCCGCGCCGGATCGCGAAGAGGTTTTCGACCGGCCCGTCCGGCGCCTCGCCAGCCAGGAAGCGGTGAACCGCGAAGCCCAGCGGCGCGAGCTGGCTCTCCAGGCAATCAAACACCTTCCCCGTTGCCGGGGTCACGCTCGGCGCGGCGATCAAGGCTTCGGCAAGCGGCAGGACGGGGGACAGGTTCATGCTCACTTGCTGAGTGCTCCGTCTAGCAGCCGGGCCAGTCGCAAGCCCGCCTGGCTGATGCGCTTCCGCACGGCGGGCAGGCTGGCTTCGATGTCGTCATTGGACCAGACAATTTCCTTGGGCGCCTCGGTGCCGTTGCAAGGGTCGCGATCGAAGGCCTTGGCATAGACTAGGCCTTTGGCCAGTTCCCAGGACTCGCGGCCCCAATCCGCCACTTCGCCGGTATCAAGCGCAGCGCGTTCAGCCGCGGAGTAGCGCCGGATTAGCGGCGGCACGGCGCTGGTAACCCCGCGTTCGGCCATCGGGCCATCCCAGACCGCGTGCAGATTGCCGCCCGGCGCAATGCCATATTGGGCGGCCACCTTGTTACCGCCGAGGTCATTGTTGTCACCCGAATGGAGCGGCATGTGCAGATCGCCCACGAAATGGGTCAGCCAGGCCAGTGCCTCCAGTCGCTGGGCGGCAGGCAGCGTCTTGTCAGCCAGCACCCGGCGATTGCGTTCGATCTGGCCGGTCACGCAGTTCCCGTTCGCGCAATTGGCGCGGGGATCATAGGGCTTGCAGATGCTCATCGTCTGGTAATGCCAAGGGAACGAATAGGCCCAGCGCCAGCCTTCGCGCCGGATGCAATCAGGCCAGTAACTCGCCTCTTCCAGGCTGCGGATATGGCAATAAGGCGTGCCAAGTCCCTTCTCGGCACGGAGCAGTTCGCGCACGGCCGCACGCGTTTGCGGGGAGACATTGGCCCAGGCGATGCTGGCCGTGCTTTCATGCCCGAACTCGCCCCATGCCAAGGCCGGACGCGTCACCAGCGCCGCCACTGCGGCCAGCGTGACGGCAATCCAGCGCATTACTTCGTTCCGCCTGGTCGGCCCGGAATTTCCCATTGTTCGATCACCCAATCTTCCTTTGCGGCGGCAGCGACCCAGGTCTGCAGCCATTGGTGGTCCCAGATCGCTTCCATATAGGCGCGGGCAAAGCCCGGCACTGCGATCCCATAGGTCAGGAAGCGGCTGACCACGGGCGCGTAAAAGATATCGGCGGCGCTGAAGGTGCCGAACAGGAAGGGGCCGCCCTGTCCGAACCGGGCGCGCGCCTCGGCCCAGAGGCTAAGGATGCGGACGACATCAGCGCGGGCTTCGCTGTCAATCTCCCACCCTTCCACCTTGCGGCGGATGTTCATCGGGCACTGGCGGCGCAGCGCGCCAAAGCCGGAATGCATTTCCGCGACCATCGAGCGCGCCAGCGCGCGTGCATCATCAGCCTTGGGCCAGAAACGGTCGCGGCCGACGCGATCGGCCAGGTATTCGAGGATTGCCAGGCTGTCCCAGACCGCGGCATCGCCATCCCACAGCACCGGCACCTTGCCCGATGAGGGCGCGATCTCGTCGTGCTGCTTTTTCCGGCTGTCCCAGTCCTCGCCATAGAGCGGGACCTGGATTTCCTCGAAGGTCAGGCCCGATTGCTTGGCCGTCAGCCAGCCGCGCAGTGACCACGAGGAATAGTTCTTGTTGCCGATGATCAGCTTCATGATCCCGGGCTAGCCGTTCACCCAGCCGTTGTCGACAATGAACGGAACGGGACGGGCATTGGCGATCACCGCCGCTGCGGTTATGGGGCTGGCGATGGATAACCCTGCCCTGCCAGTCTGCGTTGCGGCGCTTTACCAGTTCACGCCCTTTGCGGATCACGCGGCGCTGCAGGAACCGCTGCTGACCTGCTGCCGCGCCAATGGTGTGAAAGGCACGCTGCTGTTGGCGCATGAGGGGATCAACGGCACGATTGCCGGCAGCGACGCCGGAATAGCGGCGGTGCTTGATCATATCCGGGGCCTGCCGGGTTGCGCCGATCTTGAAGTAAAATTCTCGCGCGCGCCGGCCATGCCGTTTCACCGGATGAAGGTGCGCCTCAAGCGCGAGATCGTGACCATGGGTGTGGCCGATATCGATCCGCTGGCTTCGGTCGGCACCTATGTTCCCCCGGCGGACTGGAACGCACTGATTGCCGATCCCGAAACGATCGTGATCGACACCCGCAACGATTATGAAGTGGCGATCGGCACATTCGAACGGGCGATCGATCCCCAGACCGCCAGCTTCCGCGATTTTCCCGGCTGGTTCCGGCAGCGGCGCGATGAGCTGCTGGGGCAGGGCAAGGCGCCGAAAGTAGCGATGTTCTGCACCGGCGGCATTCGCTGCGAGAAATCGACCGCCTTCCTGAAAGCCGAAGGCGTGGAAGAGGTCTATCACTTGCAGGGCGGCATCCTGAAGTATCTGGTAGAGATCCCGCCGGAGCAAAGCCTGTGGCAGGGCGAATGCTTTGTCTTCGATCAGCGCGTCAGCGTCGGGCACGGCCTGGTGCCGGGCGGGTTCGCCCTGTGCCATGCCTGCCGCCGCCCGGTCAGCGCGGAACAGCAGGCAGCGCCCGAATATGAAGAGGGCGTCAGCTGCCCGGCCTGCTTTGCCGAACGCACCGATGAACAGCGCGCGGGTTACCGCGAACGCCATCGCCAGGAACAACTTGCCGCCAAGCGCGGTGCGGCCCATGTCGGAGCCACGATGATCGAGGAAATGCCATGAGCCTGCGCCCCTTCCATCTTGCCTTCCCGGTTCACGACCTGTCCGCCGCCCGGGCCTTTTACGGTGAGGTGCTGGGCTGCCCGGAGGGCCGCTGTTCCGAGCAATGGGTCGATTTCGATTTCTTCGGGCACCAGCTGGTTGCCCATCTGGCGCCGGACAATGCCGGGCGTGATGCGGCGCGTAATCATGTCGATGGTCATGGCGTGCCGGTGCCGCACTTCGGCGTGGTGCTGACGCTGGAAGACTTTGATCTGCTGGCCGAGCGGATGCGCGGGGCGGGTGTGAAGTTCGAGATCGAACCCTATACCCGCTTCAAGGGCCAGACTGGCGAGCAATCGACCATGTTCTTCCGCGACCCCAGCGGCAACGCGATCGAGATCAAGGCTTTTGCTGACCTCGGGCTGATGTTCGCCAAATAGGCGTCAGACGATCAGCGCGTCTTCAAAGATCGCGCCGCGCAGTTCGGCAATGCCCATGCCCTTTTCGCTGCTGGTCACGTGGACCAGCGGGAAAGCGGCCGAATGCTTGCGCGCCTCGGCCTCGGTCGCAGCGGTGACCGCGGCCAGTTCGCTGGCCTTGATCTTGTCAGCCTTGGTCAGGACGATCCGGTAGCTCGCGGCGGATTCGTCGAGCATCTTCATCATGTCGATGTCGACCGGCTTGGGGCCGTGGCGGCTGTCGATCAGCAGCAGGGTGCGCTTCAGCACCACGCGCCCGCGCAGGAAATCGCGGACCAGCCGCTTCCATTGCTCCACCACCTTGAGTGGCGCCTTGGCAAAGCCATAGCCGGGCATGTCGACCAGCCGGAAAACCAGCGGATCGCCAATATCGAAGAAGTTCAGTTCCTGCGTGCGCCCCGGGGTGACCGAGGTGCGCGCCAGCGACTTGCGCCCGGTCAGGGCATTGAGCAGCGAGCTCTTGCCGACGTTGGAGCGCCCGGCAAAGGCAATCTCCGGCACGTCCGGATCGGGGATGAATTGCAGCCCCGGCGCCGATTTCAGGAACTCGACGCGCCCCGCGAACAGGCGGCGCGCCCGTTCGACGGGGTCATCGATCTGGTCCATCATTACTTCGCCCGCTCACGCGCCCGTTTGGCTTCGGCAGCGTCCTTGGCGGCCTGTTCCTTCAATTGCGGGTGCTTCGAATAGAGATACTTCTGCTGGGCGATGGTCAGGATGTTCGAGGTGATCCAGTAGATCAGCAGACCAGCCGCGAAGGGCGCCATGATGAACATCATCATCCACGGCATCAGCGCAAAGACCTGCTGCTGAACCGGATCCATCTGGGCCGGCTGCAGCTTGAACTGCAGCCACATGGTGATGCCCAGCAGGATCGCCAGCACGCCGATGCCCAGGAACGAGGGCGGCGTGAAATCAAGCAGGCCGAACAGGTTCAGCACGTGCAGCGGATCGGGCGCGGACAGATCCTTGATCCACAGTGCGAAGGGCTGGTGGCGCATTTCCACCGCCAGGATCAGCACCTTGTAAAGCGCGAAAAACACCGGGATCTGCAGGAAGATCGGCAGACAGCCCGCAAGCGGGTTGACGCCTTCCTTCTTGTAGAGCGCCATGATCTCTTCCTGCTGCTTGGGCTTGTCGTCCTTGTAGCGTTCCTGGATCGCCTTCATCATCGGCTGGATGGCGCGCATCGCGGCCATGCTGGCGAACTGCTTCTGCGCCACCGGGAACATGATCCCGCGCACGATCAGCGTCATCAGGATGATCGCGACGCCAAAGTTGCCAACCGCCTTGAACAGCGAATCGAGCAGCATGAACAGCGGCCGTTCGAACCAGCGGAACCAGCCCCAGTCGATCGCCAGGCTGAACTTCGGGATGCCCGCTGCTTCATAGCGGTCGAGCACCTTGATCTCCTTGGCACCGGCAAACAGGCGGGTGCTGCGCACCAGGCTCTGGCCCGGCGCAACGGTGCTTTCCGGATAGAACAGGTTGGCCAGGAAGATATCGCGGCCGGGGGTGCGGAAATCGGCGCTGGCGGGAACCTTGGCTTCCGGGATCAGGGTCGACATCCAGTAGACGTCGGTAAAGCCAACCCAGTCGGTGCGGCCATCCTTGGTGATCTTGCCGGTTTCGCCAACATCCTTGTAGTTGGTGCCGAAATCCACCACTTCATCGAAGGCCCCAAACGGACCGGCGTGGACGTTGAAGCTGTCCAGCGCGGCGGTCTTTTTGGTGCGGTTGAGCTGGGCAACCGGTTCGACGGCGAGCGGAGCCGTACCGCCGTTGGTCACGCCCTGCTCAACCGTCAGCATATAGTCGGCGTCAATCTTGTAAGTCAGCGTGAAGGTCGCGCCGGTGGGGTTGGTCCAGCTCAGCGTCACCGGGGTCTGCGGCGTCAGCTTGGCACCGGCGGGAGCGGTCCAGACGGTTTGCGGGCCGGGGACAGCGCCCGGCGCGCCGACCCAGCCGAATTGGGCATAGTGCTGCGCCGGGGTTCCGGCGGGCGAGAAGATGCGCTGCGGGCCGCTCTTGGGGTCAACGGCAGCGGTATGGCGCACGGTCACCAGATCATCGACCACGCCGCCCACGGGGTTAAGCGAGCCGGTCAGACCCGGCGCGGCAATTGCGATCCGGCCGGGGGTGGCCAGCGTGGTCTGCAGATCGCGGGCCTCCTCGGCGATGTCCGCCGCATTGGTCAGCCCGCCTTCGCGCGTCGGCTTGGCCGCGCCCGTGGGGCTGGCTGCGGGGCTGGCGCTGGCAACCGGCTTGGCCTTGCCTGCATGCGGATAGAAATAGCGGACGCCGGCATCCCAGCCGAACAGCAGCAGTGCACTCAGCACTACGGCCAGGATCAGGTTGCGCTGGTTCTGGTTTTCCAAGGAAATGCCCCTAGTCGTCTTAGTGTGTGTTGCAGGTGGAGAGCCGGGCGGTGCAGTTCAAGGCACCGGGTCATAGCCATGGCCACCCCACGGATGGCAGCGCATTAGCCGCTTCGCCGCCAGCCAGCCACCCTTAATCGCGCCATGCTTCTCGACCGCCTGGATCGCATATTCCGAGCAGGACGGTGCATAGCGGCACGATGGCGGCAGGACCCGGGATGGACCCAGCTGCCAGCCGCGGGCGATCAGGATCAGCAGGCGTTTCACTTGCGGCGGCGGGGCGGATCGCCCTTGCCCTGGGCGGCGCGGGTCAGGGCGGCAGTCAGTTCTTCGCGCAGCAGGCTGAAATCCCGCTCTACCCCGCCTTCGCGGCCGATCAGGACGTGATCATGATCCGGCAGTCCTGCCGTTGGCAGCATTTCCCGCAGCAGGGCGCGAAAGCGGCGCTTCATGCGGTTGCGGACCACCGCATTGCCGATCTTCTTGGTAACGGTGATGCCATAGCGCTGGCCCTGCCCGTCATTCGGGCGCGCCAAAAGCACGAAACCGGGGCGTGCTATGCGCAAGCCCCGGTTGGCAGCCAGAAAATCAGCCCGCCGCGTAAGGACGGACATTGGCAGTGATTCGCTCAGGCAGAGAGCTTCTTGCGGCCACGCGCGCGGCGGGCGGCAAGCACCTTGCGGCCGCCGACAGTAGCCGTGCGGGCGCGGAAGCCGTGGCGGCGGGCGCGGACAAGGTTGCTGGGCTGGAAGGTGCGCTTCATGATAACCTCGAAAATCGAATAAAAAGGGCCGCCGCTCAGGCGACCGCATCACAGGGGCGGGCCGTTAAGCGACCCCGGACAGTGAGTCAAGGGATTCGCGTGCGGCGCAAGCCGGCGCAAGCGACGATTTTTCGCGCCATCTGGCGCGCTGGCCTGCCGGGCGGGTGCAGCCTGGCGCCAAAACCGCCATGGCCGGCCGCTTGGCCGCGCGGCTGGCCTAGCAGCTTTTTCTCGACAGTGCGTGCTCCGCAAGGCATCACATAAGTGATTGTAACGGAGGCATTCTTGGTCGCTCTGGTCCAGACGGTTGCTTATCTTGGGCTAGAGGCGCGGGCGGTCGAGGTGCAGTGCCAGATTGCGCCTGGTTTGCCGCGTTTCAATCTGGTTGGCCTGCCTGACAAGGCGGTCAATTAAAGCCGCGAGCGGGTTCATGCGGCGCTGGCAGCGATGGGGCTGGCGCTGCCGCCCAAGCGGATCACCATCAATCTTTCGCCCGCTGATCTGCCCAAGGAAGGTTCGCATTATGACTTGCCGATCGCGCTGGCGCTGCTGGCGGCGATGGGCGTGACCGATGCCGAGCAGATTGCCGATTTCGTCGCCGTGGGTGAACTGGCGCTCGATGGGCGGGTCGTGCCAACCCCCGGCGTGCTGCTGGCCGCGCTGCATGCATCGGGGGCAGACAAAGGGCTGATTTGCCCTGCGGCGCAAGGCGGTGAAGCGCGCTGGGCAAGCGGGATCCCGATCCTCGCCGCGCCTGATCTGATCAGCCTGCTCAACCATCTCAAAGGCACGGCGCGGCTGGCCGATCCGGTTGCAGGTGAGGTTGAGACCGGCGCCAGCGGTCCCGACCTGCGCCAGGTCAAGGGGCAGGAAGTGGCCAAGCGCGCGCTGGAGATTGCCGCGGCGGGTGGCCACAACCTGCTGATGATCGGCCCGCCGGGCGCCGGGAAAAGTCTGATGGCCGCCTGCTTGCCGGGTATTCTACCGCCGCTGACCCCGGCCGAAGCCCTAGAAGTTTCGATGGTCGCCTCAGTCGCTGGCACGCTGGAGGAAGGCCGTATCAGCCGGACCCGTCCGTTCCGTTCGCCGCATCATTCTGCCTCGATGGCGGCCTTGACCGGCGGCGGGCTGCGGGTGCGGCCGGGCGAGGTCAGCCTGGCCCACCTGGGGGTGCTGTTTCTGGATGAACTACCCGAATTCCAGCGCGCGGTGCTCGATTCGCTCCGTCAGCCGCTGGAAACCGGGGTGGTCGATGTGGCCCGCGCCAATGCCCATGTCACCTATCCGGCGCGGGTTCAGCTGGTGGCGGCGATGAACCCCTGCCGCTGCGGCTACCTGGGCGATCCGGCGCTGGGGTGCAGCCGCGCCCCGCGCTGCGGCGCCGATTATCAGGCCAAGGTTTCCGGTCCGCTGCTCGATCGGATCGATCTGCACGTTGAGGTTGATCCGGTCAGTGCCGCGGATCTGGCCTTGCCTCCAC
>CAWUNP010000014.1:0-12078 GCA_963923805.1 uncultured Novosphingobium sp.
CCCGGCCAAGGCCAGAAAGCCGCCTCGCCAGCCATAGCCGGTAATGATCGGCTCAAGCACTTGCGGCGCGGCGATGGCGAAAAGCGACGTCCCCGTTGCGACCAGCCCAAGCGCCCGCCCCCGGTATTCGCGGAAATGGGCATTGACCGGCCGGGTGATCACCACCGCCGTGGTACCCACTCCGAAAAAGCCGAGCACGGCAATCGTTATCGCCATGTGCAACAGGCTGGAAGAGAGCATGACCGCCAGCACCTGCCCGCCAATCACGATCAAGGCGCAGGCCAGATAGATCGGTTTGAATCCGAAGCGATCCGCCGCCCGGCCCACCACAACCGCCCCCAGCGCGCCGGTAACGATCAAGGCCTGGATCGATCCGATCTCGCCCCGCGTCACACTGAGCTCCTGCGACAGGGGCAGGACGAACATGTTGAACGTGAAGAACAGCAGGACGATCCCGGCCCCCGCGCCCAGCGCACAGCCGAGCACGATACGCCAGCCGATGGTCCACTCGCTCTTCGCCGGGGGGAGCGGCGCCAGGGTTTCGGTCATTCCTCTACCGCAAAGGTGATCTCGGCATGGTCCTGCAAACGCTGCACCAGCGCCTCGCCCAGCAGTGCGCCCGGCGTGGCGACGCCGCCAGCCGCCTTGCAGGCCAGCAGCGCAATCCCGGTTTCGGCGATCATCCGGCTGGTCGAGCCATAGCCCGGATCATAGCGGCCCTTCACGCCATAGCGCAGTTCCTTGCCATCGGGCCATTCGCCCACGAACAGAATGTCATAAAAGCCGTTCTGACGCTCCTCGGGCGTTGGCCCTTCGCCCGGCTTGGGCGGCTTGGCCCCGAACGGGTTCTTGAGCATTTCAGTCACGGCGTGTGCGGCCTTTTCGCCCAGTTCGCCCGGGCTGGTGAGCATCATCTCGTCATACTTGAAATCGGCACCATAAGGGTGGCCGAGCAGAAAATTGGTGCGATGGACGTTCTTGGTGTTGATCGTCGCCATGATGAACGGTGCGGCCCACTTGCCGAGCCGCTCGTCATACTCAGGCAGCAGGCCCATGGGCTGGCTCGGCCCTTCGAAGCCTGGGGTGAGGCCAAACGGGCTTTGCAGGATCGGGATCAGGCTGGGCTTCTTGGCCACGGACTTCATCGTTTCGGTCAGGCTCGCCGCCGTCCCGCCGGAGAAGGTGCCCTGCATCGCCCGCACGCGGCCCTTTACGCGCGGCGCGGGGCTGCCGAAGCGCGCCTTGGCTACCTTTTGCAGCATGAAGACGCCCAAGTCGAACGGGATCGAATCGAAGCCCGATGAGAAGGCGATCCGCGCACCGCTGGCCTTGGCCTGGTCATGATAGGCGTCGATCATCTCGCGCATCCAGCCCGGTTCGCCGCACAGGTCGGCATAGTCGGTGCCGGCCGCGACGCAGGCCTTGAGCAGCGGTTCGCCATAAAGCTGGTAGGGGCCGACGGTCGTCACGACCACGCGGGTGCTTTCGGCCAGCGCCTGCATCGAAGCCGGATCATCCGAATTGGCCACCACCAGCGGGGTATCCGCGGGCGCGCCGATCAGGTCGCGCACCTCGGCCAGCTTGTCGGCCGAACGCCCGGCCATGGCCCATTTCGGTCCCTTGCCCTGGTAATGGTGCGCCAGATATTCAGCGACGAGGCGGCCGGTATAGCCGGTCGCGCCATAGACCACGATGTCAAAGGGACGGTCTGCCTTGGCAGTCATAATGCTCTCCATTGGCCCGAATCTCAGGTCGGTATGGCGGGCAAATGGCCACAGTTCTGCGGCCTTGTAAAACGGCTTTCGGCTGCCGCTACGGCAGGGCCGCCCGGCGCAGCCTCAAAGCTTGGGCAGGGTCACCCCGCGCTGGCCCATGTACTTGCCGCTGCGATCGGCATAGCTGGTCTCGCACGGCTGATCGCCTTGCAGGAACAGGAACTGGCAGGCGCCTTCATTGGCATAGATCTTGGCCGGCAGCGGCGTGGTGTTCGAAAACTCCAGCGTCACATGGCCTTCCCACTCCGGTTCAAGCGGGGTGACGTTCACGATGATCCCGCAACGGGCATAGGTGCTCTTGCCAAGGCAGATCACCAGCACATCGCGCGGGATGCGGAAGTATTCGACCGTGCGGGCCAGCGCGAACGAGTTCGGCGGGATGATGCAGCAATCGGTCTTCACATCGACAAAACTGTTGTCCGAGAAGTTCTTCGGATCGACCACCGCCGAATGGACATTGGTGAAGATCTTGAACTCATCTGCCACCCGCGCGTCATAGCCATAGCTGGACAGGCCATAGCTGATACAGCCATCGCGCTTCTGGTGCTCAACGAAGGGCTCGATCATGCCCGAGCGCTGGGCTTCGCTGCGGATCCACTTGTCGGAAAGAATCGCCATGTGCGGGTGATGGCTGGGTCCGGCTCAGGGAGCAAGCGTGCGGTCGCTTGCCAAGCCTGCTTTTCCCCAAACCGGGGCATGCCCGATGGGGCTTCGACAAGCTCAGCCTGAGCGGGACTATGGCAGCAATGCTTTCCGCCCGCTCGGCCTGAGCTTGTCGAAGGCCCAGCGCCGCCGCCCGTTCACACCCCGTGATAGTCCCGATACCAGCGGACAAAGCGCGGGACGCCAACCTCGATATCGGTCGTCGGGGCATAATTCAGGTCACGCCGGATCGCGGTGATATCGGCATAGGTCGCGTGAACATCGCCCGGTTGCATCGGCTGGAAATCGATCACGGCCTTGCGCCGGCAAGCCTCTTCCAGCAGACCCACAACCTTCATCAGCGGTTCGGACTGGCTGTTGCCGATGTTGTAGAGCCGGTGCGGCTTGGTGCTGCCACCCGCCTTCTCCTGCCCGTCATCCGCCGGCGGATGATCGAGCGCGGCCACCACCCCGGCGATAATATCGTCGATATAGGTGAAGTCGCGCGCCATCTCGCCCTGGTTGAAAACCGGGATCGGCTCCCCCGCCAGGATCCTCTGGGTGAACATCCACAACATCATGTCGGGCCGCCCCCACGGGCCATAGACGGTGAAGAAGCGCAGGCCCGTTTGCGGCAGCCGATAGAGGTGCGCGTAGCTCTCGCTGATCAGTTCATCCGCGCGCTTGGTGGCGGCATAGAGCGAAACCGGATGATCCGCCCGGTCCTCCACTGCTAAGGGCAGCTTGGTATTGCCGCCATAGACCGAGCTGGAGCTGGCATAGACCAGGTGATCGAGCTGGCGGTGCCGGGCAAATTCCAGCAGGTTGAGATGGCCGGCCAGGTTGGACTGGACATAGGCATGGGGGTTCTGGATCGAATAGCGCACCCCGGCCTGCGCCCCCAGATGGACCACCCGGTCAATCTGCTGCCCTGCCAGCGCCGCCTCCAGCGCGGCCATGTCGGCAAAATCGACCTGGTGGAAGGTGAAGCGATCCCCCGCCTCTGCCGCCAGCGCCGCAAGCCGATCCTGCTTCAGGCTGACCGCGTAATAATCGTTGAGATTATCGATCCCGACCACGGCATCACCCCGGGCCGCCAGCGCCCGCGCCAGATGAAAACCAATGAACCCGGCCGCGCCGGTTACCAGGATACGCATAAGGCCTTGATAACGGCTCCGGAGGGGCGCTGTCGAGCGACGACTTGCGGATGGCAGTGCGGGGGGACGTCAGCGGCTCGATCCTTGCTTGCGATACTGGCGCTCAAGCCAGTCGATCCTGTTCACACCTTCATCGCCCAGACAGGCATAGATTTCGGCCGTCTCGTCAGTACCCGCCACTTCGGGTGCGTAGAACTTTACCAGTACTACTTGGATATCGCACCGACTGCTCTTGATCTTTACGAGCGTTGGAAGGCCCATCAAGGCTTTCGCGGCACTGGTCTTCGGGCAATCGAGAGGGACGGCCGCGAAATCAAGGACGTTCCTGACGGAATTGTCTTCCCGATCATTGCTTCGCTCTCGGCGTTCGTGAAAAAGGGAAATGGCTCGTGGGCTTATATGCCGCCGGCGAAGTTCGATGATGGGGACATCATTAAGGCCGCTAAGGGCCAGTACATCAATGCAGCCGGTTCCAATCCTTGGAACATGGGGAAGAGCCGCGCGATCTACTCTTCGCTGTTCCAGATCACCAACATTTACTGGGATCTTAGCGATTAACTACAAAAGGGGCGCGGTAGTTTCACTGCGCCCCTTAATAACACAGAGCAGTTATTCCGCCGCAACGCCCTCCGCGCCGAACATGTCCGGCTCGCTGGCGTCGACTTCGTTGGCCGCATCGCCCACGCTCTTCGCATTGCGGCGGCTGTCGAAGTTCGACCAGACGTCCTGCCAGTTGCCGCGGGTGGCGCCCTTTGAATATTCGGTGGCGCGGGTTTCGAAGAAGTTGGCGTGCTCCACACCGTTGAGCAGCGGGGCGAGCCAGGGCAGCGGGTGGTCTTCCACCATGTAGATCGCCGGCAGGCCGAGCTGGCCCAGGCGCCAGTCCGCGATGTAGCGGATGTAGCGCTTGATTTCCTTCGGGCTCATCCCCGGGACCGGGCCCTGTTCAAAGGCCAGGTCGATAAAGGCATCTTCCAGCCGCACGGTCTTCTGGCAGCAATCGATGATGTCTTCCTTCACCGCCTTGGTCAGGCAGCCGCGTTCCTTGGTGAAGGCGTGGAACAGCTTGACGATGCCTTCGCAGTGGAGGCTTTCATCGCGCACCGACCACGAGACGATCTGGCCCATGCCCTTCATCTTGTTGAAGCGCGGGAAGTTCATCAGCATGGCGAAGGAGGCGAAGAGCTGGAGCCCTTCGGTGAAGCCGCCGAACATTGCCAGGGTGCGGGCGATATCCTCATCCGTATCGACGCCGAAGGTGTGCAGGTAATCGTGCTTGGCCTTCATTTCCTCATATTCGAGGAACATGCCATATTCCGCCTCGGGCATGCCGATGGTGTCCAGCAGGTGCGAATAGGCGGCGATGTGGACCGTCTCCATGTTGGAGAAGGCGGCCAGCATCATCTTCACCTCGGTCGGCTTGAACACGCGGGCGTACTTTTCGTGGTAGCAATCCTGCACCTCGACGTCGGCCTGGGTGAAGAAGCGAAAGATCTGGGTGAGCAGGTTACGCTCTGACTCAGAGATCTTCTGCGCCCAGTCGCGGCAGTCTTCGCCCAGCGGCACTTCTTCCGGCATCCAGTGGATCTGCTGCTGCCGCTTCCAGAACTCATAGGCCCAGGGATATTCGAAGGGCTTGTAGGTCTTGCGGGCTTCAAGAAGGGACATCGATCAGACTCCTGCGGGCGAAAGGCAAATATAGGGATGAACGGCGCCAGCGCGAAGGGCCATGGCCCGCTGCGGCTGGGGAAAACGGCTGCTCGTCGCAACGGCCGGAACAGCGCGAAGGCGGCGGCGTTGTGCCCCCTGAGGAGCAGCGCCTTTCGCGCCGTCTCCGGACCCAGGAGAGCAACGATGTCCGGTGAATTCGAACCCAACGATTCGCGCAATGTGACGCGAACCGCGTCCACCCCGGACGGCCGCTGGACGGCGCAGGGGCAGCAGCCTCCGCTGGCGAACGGGCAGCCGCCAATGAACGGCAGCGGCAGCGGTGATGGCGGCCTCAGCGCGGACGACGAAGACGAGGATATGGACGAAAGCGAGGACGCGGACGAGGGCGACGAGGGCAGCGTCGAGTTTGAGCCCGATGACGAGCTGATCCGCAAGGTTGGCGATGACGCGGCCGGGCAGGATCAATCCGGCGGAAGCGCGTTTGGCAGCAACGGCTCCTGACGGAGGACCGTGACGGGATGGCGCCGCGCTCTGCACGGGCGCGACGCCATTTCCGCAGCCTACTTCCAGAACCAGCCTGGCTTGAGCGCGCGATCCTTGCGATTGCGCCACATGGCCACATAGAGCCACAGGCCCGACAGGCTGAAGAACATCATCGCCAGCCCCGAGAGGATCGAGATGGCGGTGCCGACGGGGCCAAATTCCTCGCCAGAATGCAGGTGATGCAGATAGCCCACCAGCGCGCGCGCGCCGTCCTTGGCTGGCTTGGGGCGGCAGGTCATCGTTTCCGGGCAGACAAAGCCCGCCGGGACGGCTGAGGCGGCCGGCTTCTCGCCCTCGGCCTTCAGGTCCGCGAACTGGCTCATCACCCCGGTCGTCGCGATGAAGAACAGGAACACTCCGAAAAATACCGCCAGCCAGCGGTGCCACTTGCGCATGATCAAACCCCATCGGTTGCGTTGGAGACGCATCCGAAAGCCGGTTTGAGGAGGGAGCGCAAGTCATTGTCGTGTCGCAGCTTGTATCGGGATCAATCCGGTAACGATCAGGGCTGCAACTGCGCGCGGGTGAGCAGCGCGGTCAGCAGCAGGGTGGCAAGGCCGAAAGCCAGGAGCATGGTGCCGGCAATCCGCCGGGCATACCGGGCCGCCTCGCATGGTGCCGACCGGGTCAGGACAAAGAGCCCGGCGATCAGCGCCAGGCCCCCGGCCCCGGCCAGCACGAGGCGGCCGATATCCATTCAGGCTCCGACTACTGGCACGCGAGGCATTCCTCGTAGTCGGTTTGCTCGCCCGCGCTGAGTTCCATCACCGGGGCGTTGGCGGTGTTGTCCGCCTCTACCCCGCCGGCGAAGCCCGCGCGCTGCACCGATTTCGAGCGCAGGTAGTAGAGCGACTTAATGCCCTTCTCCCAGGCTTGGAAGTGCAGCATCATCAGGTCCCACTTGTCGACATCGGCCGGGATGTAGAGGTTCAGGCTCTGCGCCTGGTCGATGTAGGGCGTGCGATCGGCCGCGAATTCAAGCAGCCAGCGCTGGTCGATTTCGAAGCTGGTCTTGTAAACGGCCTTTTCCTCGGGGCTGAGGAAATCGAGGTGCTGGACCGAACCGCCCCGTTCCAGGATCGAGTTCCAGACGTTGGTCGAATCCTTGCTCTTCGAAGCCAGCAGCTTTTCGAGATAGGGGTTCTTGACCACGAAGGAGCCCGACAGGGTCTTGTGGGTGTAGATGTTGGCCGGGATCGGCTCGATGCAGGCCGAAGTGCCGCCGCAGATGATCGAGATCGACGCGGTCGGCGCGATCGCCATCTTGCAGCTGAAGCGCTGCATCACGCCCATGTCAGCCGCATCGGGGCAGGCGCCCCGTTCCTGGGCCAGCAGCAGCGAAGCCTCATCCGCCTTGGCGGCGATGTGCTTGAACATCTTGAGGTTGAGCGCCTTGGCCATCGCGCTTTCGAAGGCGATGCCCTTCTGCTGCAGGAACGAGTGGAAGCCCATCACGCCCATGCCGACCGAACGTTCGCGCGCGGCGGAATACTTGGCGCGGGCCATCTCGTCCGGCGCGCGGTCGATATAGTCCTGCAGCACGTTGTCGAGGAAGCGCAGCACGTCCTCGATGAAGCGCTCGTCCTTGTTCCACTCATCCCAGGTTTCGAGGTTGAGCGAGGACAGGCAGCAGACCGCGGTGCGATCGTTGCCGAGGTGGTCAACGCCGGTCGGCAGGGTGATTTCCGAGCAGAGGTTCGAGGTCGAGACCTTGAGCCCCAGATCGCGATGATGCTTCGGCATCATCCGGTTCACCGTATCGGAGAAGACGATGTAGGGTTCACCCGTGGCAAGGCGGGTTTCGACCAGCTTTTGGAACAGGCTGCGGGCATCGACCGTGCCGCGCACCGAGCCATCCTTGGGCGAACGCAAGTTGAATTCGGCGCCATCGCGGACGGCTTCCATGAACTCGTCGGTCAGCAGCACGCCGTGGTGGAGATTGAGAGCCTTGCGGTTGAAGTCCCCCGAAGGCTTGCGGATTTCGAGGAACTCCTCGATTTCGGGGTGCGAGACGTCGAGATAGCAGGCGGCCGAACCGCGCCGCAGCGAACCCTGCGAGATCGCCAGGGTCAGACTGTCCATCACGCGGACGAAGGGGATGATCCCGCTGGTCTTGCCGTTCAGGCCGACCGGTTCGCCAATCCCGCGGACCTGGCCCCAATAGGTGCCGATGCCGCCGCCGCGGCTGGCGAGCCAGACGTTCTCGTTCCAGGTGCCGACGATGCCTTCGAGGCTGTCCGACACCGAGTTGAGATAGCACGAGATCGGCAGGCCGCGGCCCGTACCGCCGTTCGAGAGGACCGGGGTGGCCGGCATGAACCACAGCTTCGAGACATAGTCATACAGCCGCTGGGCATGATCCTGGTCATCGGCATAGGCATCGGCAACGCGGGCGAACAGATCCTGATAGCGCTCACCCGGCAGCAGGTAGCGGTCATCAAGGGTTTCCTTGCCGAAATCGGTCAGCAGGGCATCGCGGGCGTGATCGACCTCGATCGTGAAGCGGCGCGGCTGGACCGACTTGGAATCCTCATGCTTAGGGGCGGCCACGGCCTTGACCATGGCTTCAGCGGCGGCCTGGGCCACCAGCGCTTCGGAACCGAGATCAGCCTTGTCTGCCATGCTTACCGCCGGGTCCTGGCCCGCCTCCTTCTTCTTCGTCTTCACCGGCGCGTCTGCCGCCGCAATTGCATCAAGCTCGCCCATTGTCGGCTCGTCCCCGGACCTGAATTCCACGTGCTGCCCCTCGTAAACCTGTTACCTGCCCCGCGCGGTTTCCCGGACCAGTTCCGGACCGCGCAATGTTCCACATTCGTTCGAATCGACAGCCAGGCCGCGATCCTATCAGAGCAGGTGAACAAAGGGGGGAAAACTTATCCCCGTTCTGTCCCCAGCACTGTCCGTTTCCAACACTTGGGCCGCCCCTATGATGACCGAATCCGGCCCTGTTCGCGCTAATCGCACGTTTGCGGCCAAATCTAGGTCTAGAGGTCCCCCCAAGTGCCGAACCACAACCTATAGTGCCCGATCCCGAATCACGCGCAAGAGGGTAAATCACCTGTTCATGTTCGGCTGAGGTGCTTTGCGGGGGGTAAGCCGGTTGCGCAGGGCAGCGACGCGCGGGAAATCCGGCACTGGCGCACCACGCAAGAGTCAAAGTGAATCTGTGAAAAAATTTTTGTCCGTGGAGAGGGGATCCGCCCGCTTGACTAACGATAGAATCAGAGCCCGCAACGAACTTGCGCCGGGCGCTGCCCCGGCCCCCTGGCCGGAGCCAAACTGCCGGTGACCCGGCCCGCGGCGGCTACCCCCCGCCCGCCGCTTTGGCCCGCACCGCAATAATCGTGCTTTGCCAAAATTTTACCTTTGGCCGCTAGGCCCATCCCTGATTTCTGACGCCCGGCCCTGCCCGAATGGCGTTGCGAGCCCAAGGATCTGGCGGATGCCCGTTCTTTAGAAGATGACCCGTTTCGACCAATCCATCATCTGGTCGCTCCTGCACCGCTTTTACGCCGAGGCCGGACCGGAAGCCTGGTCGCACAAGATTGTCCCCCAGCGCAGCACGTCGAACGCCTTTTGTGCCGACACCTACGCCGCCATCGTTGCCACCTTCTTCAAGGAGCTGGCCGCAGAGGGTAACAGCAAGCCGCTACTGGTCATCGAGCTGGGCGGCGGCAGTGGCGGGGCCATGCAATCGCAGCGTCACAAGGATATCAATTTCAGCTGCAGCCTGTTCTCGCTGCCCGGCAAGAACCGCTGGGGCGACCTCACGCTCAAGCGCACGCGCGAGACCGGAGCGGCCCTGCTGACCGACTTCAACCCGTTCGATGCGCACGAGCTGATTGACCTGATCGAATCCTCCCCCGGAATATGTCGATCCGGCAAGCTGGAGCTGGACTTCGGCGATGGCTATGCGGCCGAACGCTATCTCGACGAATGGCGGAGCCTGGCCGGAACCAGCCCGGAATGGGTGACACTGCGGGCCAGATCGCTGATCCTGCAAGGCAAGTCGCGGTCCGCCCAGGACTTTCTTGAGCAGGCAGAGCCGACTGAAGCGGAAGGCGCCGCCCGGGCCTGGCTGACGGTCTGGGCCGCCATGGAGCAGGGTGACAACGACCGCGCGCAGGAGGAGGTGATGACCGCCCTCGCCCGCTATCCGCGCTCACCCGACCTCAACGCCCGGGCCGGCCGGCTGTTGGCGATGCAAGGCAATCGCGAGGCAGCCAGCGAATATGTGGCAGCCGCTCTGGCAGCGGACCCCAGCATTACGAGGCGCTGCTTCTGCAGGGCGAGGGCCGGATCGCGGCGGGTGATCTGGAAGGGGCCCTGGCATCCTATGGCCTGGCCGCCAGAGCCTATCCCGATTTTGCCGTGCCATCCGCCAATGTTGTCGGGCTGCTGATCGATCTGGGCCGCCTGCCCGAGGCCGAGCAGGCGCTCAAGCCCGCGCAGGCGCGCTATCCCGGTTTCCCGTTGCTCCAATTTACCGCCGCGCGGCTGGCAGCAGCGACCAAGCGCTGGCCCCAGGCGCGGGCGACGCTGCAGGCCATGCCCGCGCAATTCAAGCGCGACGTTCCCGCAGCAACGCTGCTGGAAGGCGATGTTGAGACTGCGCTGGGCAACCAGGCGACCGCGCAGGCGCTCTACGCCAGCATCGCGAACCGCCCCGGGATGGAAGCGGCGGTGGCAGCGCGGCTTGGCCCGGCAGGGCCCGGCTGATCAGGCCGGACGGGCCACTCCGGCGATCGCGTCAGCCACTTCCTCAACCAGCTCAAGCGGCAGGTCGTGGCCCATGCCGGGGATCTCGAGGAGCCTGGCGCCAGCGATGTGCGCTGCCGTATCGCGGCCGCCCTCAACCCGGACGAGCGGATCGTCGGCGCCGTGGATCACCAGCGCCGGTGCCGTGACATTTTTCAGCCGCGAACGGCGGCAGCCATCGTCGATGATCGCGGCCAGCTGCCGGGCGGAGCCGGTGGGATGGAAGCTGCGCTCGAAATCGCGGGTGATCCGTTCGACCAGCCGGTCTTCCGGTGACGGATAGGCCGGACTGCCGATCGCCCGGACAATCCGCGTTACGTGCGGAATGATCTGGTCGAGCGTGGCATTGGCCGGCGGCGGGGTAGTCAGCGCCTTGAAGGCCTCGGGCTTGGCCGGCGGGACACGGCGGTTGCCGGTGGTCGACATGATCGAAGTGAGCGAGAGCGTCCGTTCCGGATAGGTAGCCGCGACCAGCTGCGCGATCATCCCGCCCATCGAGGCACCGACGATGTGGGCCTTGTCGATCCCCAGCGCATCAAGCAGCCCAACCGCATCGGCGGCCATGTCGGTCAGCCGGTAGGGCAGCTTGGGCCGCAGCCCGAACAGCCGCATCAGCAGCACCTTGCGGACATTGGGCACGCCGTGTTCGGTGAACTTCGTCGAAAGCCCGATATCGCGGTTGTCATAGCGGATCACGTGATAGCCCCGCGCCACCAGCGCTTCGACCAGCTCGATCGGCCAGAGCGTCAGCTGCGCGCCCAGCCCCATGATCAGCAGCAGCGGGGGATTGGCCGGATCGCCGTATCGCTCGACTTCAAGGGTTACCCCGTTGGCTTTGACTTGTGGCATCGCGCTCCCCTTCAACATTCTGTTCTTTCGTTCGGGATGGCTGAATTCCGCTATTTCTGTACGCTATAGTGCCGATTTTTTGGTCCCGCACCAGCCCCGATCCGTCGTTACACCCGGAACGATGAACCACCCCTCCGGTTAGCTTGGCATCCCGCGCCAATGGCGGGAAACGTGGAAAGGACTGTACGATGGCAAACCAGAACCAGAGCCAGGGCGGCAAGCAGGGTGGTCAGCGCCAGGGCGGCAGCCAGCGCGACCGCTAGACCTGACTTCTCGTCTCCCGACAGTGCCGGGACCCCCACCGGCACGGCAGGCCGCTTCCGCAAGGGAGCGGCCTTTCGGCAATCACGGCACCAGCACGGTATCGCGCGCTTCGGGCAGGAGCTTGGGGTAATCGAGCGTGTAGTGCAGCCCGCGGCTTTCCTTGCGGGCTAGGGCAGAGCGGACGATCAGTTCGGCACACTGCAGCAGATTGCGCAGTTCGATCAGGTCGGTCGAAACGCGGAAGTGGCCGTAGTAATCGTCAACCTCCTCCATCAGCAGCTTGATCCGGTGCGCGGCGCGTTCCAGCCGCTTGGTGGTGCGGACGATCCCGACATAGTTCCACATGAAGCGGCGGATTTCGGTCCAGTTCTGCTGGATGATCACTTCCTCGTCGCTGTCAGTCACGCGGCTTTCATCCC
>CAWUNP010000015.1:0-11440 GCA_963923805.1 uncultured Novosphingobium sp.
GCGGACCGGCGAACGGTCAAGCCAGGGCAGGAAGAACCACACCAGGATCGCCGCGAACATCGCCAGCACGCCCATCAGCTTGGCCGGGAAGAAAAGGAAGTCCTGGGTGAAGGCGCGCAGGATCGCGTAGAACGGCCAGAAGTACCATTCGGGGACGATGTGCGCCGGGGTCTGCATCGGATTGGCCGGGATATAGTTGTCCGGGTGGCCCAGCATGTTGGGGGCGAAGAACACCACCGCGCTGTAGATCACCATGAACAGGCCAACCGTCCAGCCATCCTTCGCCGTGTAATACGGGTGGAACGGCACGGTATCGCTCTTGTCCTTAACCTCGACGCCGGTCGGGTTCGACGAACCCGGGATGTGCAGCGACCAGATATGCAGGATCACCACGCCCAGGATCACGAAGGGCAGCAGGAAGTGGAGCGAGAAGAAGCGGTTCAGGGCCGAGTTGTCCGGCGCGAAGCCGCCCAGCAGCCAGTGCTGGATCGGCTCACCGATCAGCGGGATGGCGCCGAACAGGCCGGTGATGACCTGCGCACCCCAGAAGCTCATCTGGCCCCAGGGCAGCACGTAACCCATAAAGGCGGTGGCCATCATCAGCAGGAAGATCACCACGCCCAGCAGCCAGATCATCTCGCGCGGGGCCTTGTAGGAACCGTAATAGAAGCCGCGGAAGATGTGCAGGTAGACCACCACGAAGAAGGCCGAGGCCCCGTTCGCGTGGGCATAGCGCATCAGCCAGCCCCAGTTGACGTCGCGCATGATGTGCTCGGTCGAGTCAAAGGCGACCAGGGTGTTCGGCGCATAGTGCATCGCCAGGACCACGCCGGTGACGATCTGGATCATCAGGCAGAGCCCGGCGAGGAAGCCGAAGTTCCAGAAGTAGTTGAGGTTGCGCGGCACTTCATAGCCGCCGCCAACCGCGCCGTAGATCAGCCGCGGGAGCGGCAGCTTCTCGTCAAGCCACACCATAGCGGGGTGGCTCGGCTTGTATTCATTTGCCCAGGGGAAGCTCATGTCGGGTGCCCTCAGCCGATCTTCACGACAGTGTCGGAGGTGAATTCATAGGTCGGAACCATCAGGTTCTTCGGTGCCGGACCCTTGCGGATGCGCGCGGCGGTATCATAGTGCGAACCGTGGCAAGGGCAGAAGTATCCGCCGAATTCGCCGCGAACCTCGCCCTCGGCCGCACCCATCGGCACGCAGCCCAGGTGGGTGCAGACGCCCATGGTGATCAGCCAGTTCTCATGGCCTTCCTTGGTGCGCTCAGCCAGGGTCTGCGGATCGCGCAGCGAGCTGACGTCAACCTTGTTCGCGGCTTCGATTTCAGCCGGGGTCAGGTTGCGGATGAACACCGGCTGCTTGCGGAACACGGCTTTGATGGCCTGGCCCGGCGCGATGGCGCTGATATCGACTTCGGTCGAGCTTTCGGCCAGCACGTCGGCCGACGCCGACATCTGGCTGACCAGCGGATAAACAATCGCAACACCGCCAACGCCAGCGGCGCTGACAGCGGCAATGTTGATGAAATCGCGCCGCCGCACACCCTCTGCCGGGGTCCCGTCGAGCGTGGCGGTGTCAGCATTTTCAGCCATGGTTGAACCTATCCTGCCTTTTTGCGGTTACCCCGGGTTCACTTGCGCAAGCCCGGGATTCCAACCCAATTCCTTGTCCAGGAAGCCCCCTTCCTGTCCTCGCCACCCAGTCTGGCGAAGCAGACGGACTGGTCGATTTGGCGCGCCTGATAGACGCAAGGAGGCACTCTGCCAACAGCGATTTTTGCACGATCAGATGCATTCCCCACATCAGTGCTATGGCAGTCCGATCAGCGAAATCTGGCGGCCGTAATCCGGCTCACCGCGATGGGTAGCCCGGCGGAAGGAAAAGAAGCGGTCGGATTGGGCATAGGTATCGAGACCAAGCGGCTCCACCGCAGCGATCCCGGCAGCGCGCAAACGGGCCGTAACATAGCCCTCAAGATCAAACTGATAATGCCCCTGCCGCCCGCCAGCGAAGAAGCCGGCATGGTCCGCACCGCCGGCCACGAAGCGTTCCCGGAACCCGGCATCAACCTCATAACTGGCCTGGGCGATGCAGGGCCCGACAGCGGCAAGGATCCGCTCGCGCTGCGCCCCTATGGCCTCCATCGCAGCAATCGTCGCGTCGGTTACGCCGCCGATTGCGCCTTTCCAGCCAGCGTGGGCCGCGCCGACCACTCCGGCAACCGGATCGGCCAAAAGGACCGGCGCACAATCGGCCGTCACCACGCCCAGCAAGAGGCCGGGGCGGTCCGTCACCAGGGCATCGGCATGGGGTCGCTCGGCATCCGGCCAGGGTTGCGTAACGATCACGCAATCGGACGAGTGAACCTGATAGACGGTGGCGAGCTGTGCGCCCGGCGCCACCGCCGCAACGGCCCGGCGCCGGTTCTCGGCAACAGCTGCCGGTTCGTCTCCGGTGCCAAGGCCAACGTTGAGACCGGCAACCACACCTTCGGAAACGCCACCAGTCCGCCCCAGAAAGCCGTGCGGCAGCCCTGCAAGCAGGTGCGCGCGGTGGACTTCGACCGGATCAGCCAAGGCTCTTGCTCACCTGTTCATAGGTGTCCTTCGACAGACCCGATACGGCAAGGATCCGTTCAAGCGCGGCGCGCATCAGCGCGGCGCGGTCGGGCTCGATCCGCCGCCACCGCCCCAGCGGTGCGACAAACCGCGCCGCCGTTTGCGGATTAATCGGATCAAGCGCGATGATGAGATCGGCAATCATCCGATAGCCGCGCCCATCGGCGGCATGGAATGCCCCCGGGTTGGCCGCAAGCGCCATGTATAGCGCCCGCACCCGGTTGGGGTTGGTCAGGGTGAAATCGGGATGGCGCGCCAGTGCCTCCACCTGATCCAGCACCCGCGGATGGAGCGATGCGGCCTGGAACGAAAACCACTTGTCGATCACCAGGGCATTGCCGGCAAAGCGCTGGTAGAACGCCGCCAGCTTGGTCTCGCGCTGCGGCAGGTCAAGGCCGGCCAGGACCAGCGCGGCGCTCTGCCGGTCGGTCATGTTGTCCGCTGCATCGAATTGCGCGGTCGCCAGGTCGGCCGCCAGTTCCGGCGCCCCGGCAGCAAGGTAGACCAGCGCCTGGGCCTTGACCTTGCGGGCGCCGCGGGCCTCGGCCGAAAGGCTGTATGGCACGGCACTGGCACGGGTATGAAGCGCCAGCAACGCATCTTTCAAGGCGGCGCCAAGCCAGGCCTTGAGACCTTCCCGCTCCACCCGGATCAGACCGGGATCGGCCTGCTCGAACTGTTCGGCCAGATAGGTTTCGCCCGGCAAGGCCATCAGTTCGCCGCGCATCAGATCATCCAGGGCCGGATCGGCGATCACCGCCGCCAACGCCTGCCCGATCGCCTCGCGCCCCGCCGCGCGCTCCGCTTCGCACAGCAACCCGCCGGCGATGGCGGCCACAAGATGCTGGACCACCAGTTGTTGCAAGGCTTCGTAGCGAGCAAACGGATCGTCATCGTGGGCCGCCAGGAACAGCAGGTCGGCGGCGGAACTGTCGATGTCGATCGTGACCGGCGCGGAGAACCCGCGATTGATCGACAGGACCGGCCTTTCCGCAAAGCCGGGGAAGCGCAAGTCCAAGCATTCGGTGTCCAGGGTAATGATCTGATCGCCGCGATGCTGGCCGGTGGCGCGATCGAACAGCGCGATCCGCAAGGGAATGACCATCGGCTGCTTGACGGGTTGCCCGGGCGTGGCGGGCACTTCCTGCGCCAGGCTCAGAACCGCCGTATCGTCCGAATGCGAAAGCCGCACCGTGACGCGGGGCGTACCGGCCTGGCTGTACCACAGGCGGAATTGCGCAAGGTCGATCCCGGCCCCGTCCTCAATCGCCTTGACGAAGTCCTCGCAGGTTGCCGCCTCGCCATCGTGGCGTTCGAAATAGAGGTCACAGCCCTTGCGGAACCGCTCGGGGCCGACCAGCGTCCGCATCATCCGGATCACTTCGGCGCCCTTGTTATAGACCGTGGCGGTATAGAAGTTGGAGATCTCCTGATAGGCATCAGGCCGGATCGGGTGCGCCAGCGGGCCGGAGTCTTCGGGGAACTGGGCCGAGCGCAGCACGCGGACATCCTCGATCCGCTTGACCGGTGCGCTGCCCATGTCCTGGCTGAACAGCTGGTCACGCAGCACGGTGAAGCCTTCCTTGAGGCTCAGCTGGAACCAGTCGCGGCAGGTCACGCGGTTGCCCGACCAGTTGTGGAAGTATTCGTGGGCCACCACGCCCTCGATCCCGTCATAGTCCATGTCGGTGGCCGTATCGGGATCGGCCAGGATATAGCGGGTGTTGAAGACGTTGAGCCCCTTGTTCTCCATCGCGCCCATGTTGAAATCGGACACGGCAACGATGTTGAACAGGTCGAGGTCATATTCGCGGCCGAACACCTCCTCGTCCCAGCGCATCGAATCCTTGAGCGCCTTCATCGCATGGTGGGTCCGGTTCTGATCGCCTTCGCGCACCCAGATGTTGAGATCGACCTCGCGGCCGCTCAGCGTGGTGAACCTGTCATGGTTGGCCACCAGATCGCCCGCGACCAGCGCGAACAGGTAGCTCGGCTTGGGCCAGGGATCGTGCCATTCGGCCCAGTGGGTACCATCAGCACTCTCACCCGAGGCAGTGCAATTGCCGTTTGACAGCAACACCGGGAACAGCGCCTTGGGGCCGGTCATGTGGACCGTGTAGACCGACAGAACATCGGGCCGGTCGGGGAAGAAGGTGATCCGGCGAAAGCCTTCGGCCTCGCACTGGGTGCAGAGCATCCCGTTCGAGGCATAAAGGCCCATCAGCTGGGTATTGGCGGCGGGATTGATCTCGGTCTCGATGCCGATCGCGTGCGCCGCGCCGCTTAGCGGGATGACCAGATCGGGGCCTTCCATCCGCCAGTCCGTCACCGCGACACCGTCAACCCAGAGGTTGACCGGGGTCAGGCCGTCACCGTTGAGGCGAAGGGGTTCGTCCGGCCCCGCCGCCGCGTTGCGCGTGACGTCAAGGCGCGCCTCGACCCGCGTTTGTTCAAGCCCGAGCGTGAACTTCAGCCGCGTCTGCGGCACCAGCCAGGCGGGCGGTTGATAGTCCTCGCGGCGGATCACAGGCGGGGTTGCGGGGGGTGCTGAAATGGCGTCCATGGCGCAAGTTGTAGGTCGGCCAGAGCACCAAGGCCAAGTCCAAACTTCGCTTGACACTATCGCCCGCCGCGGCGCAGCCTCCAGCCAACCGGGACGCCAGTCCGGGTCATGGGAAAGGGGACCCGATGCACCGCAAATCATTTCTGCTGACCGCGCTCGCACTGGCCGCCGTGCCGACGGCCGCCCACGCTGCGGGCTTCGATGTGGAGCAGGCGACCCGCGCCTGGCTCGATACGCTGCAGGGCCCGGCCCGGGCCAAGAGCGATGCCTATTTCGAAGGGGGGTACTGGCTGGTCCTGTGGGGGGCGCTGGTCTCCGTGCTGGTGGACGGCCTGCTGCTGCGCTTCGCGCTGTCGGTGCGGTTCCGCAATCTTGGCGAACGTTTCTTCAAGCGGCCGGCCGGGGTCACCTGGTTCACCGCGCTGTGTTATTCGCTGGTTGGCTTCGTGCTGACCCTGCCCTGGTCGATCTACACCGGCTTCGTGCGCGAAAAGCAGTACGATCTGATGAACCAGACCTTTGGCGGTTGGTTCATCGACGCTCTCAAGGATCTCGGGATCGACCTGGCGATCTTTCCGCTGCTGGCCATGGCGGTCTATGCGGTGATCCGGCGCGCGCCGAAGAATTGGTGGATGGCCGGAACCGGGGTCGTTGCAGCCTTTCTCGCCCTTGGGATGCTGATTGGCCCGGTTTACATCTCGCCGCTGTTCAACAAGTACACCGAACTGCCCGCCGGGCCGATCCGCGACCAGATCGTGGCGATGGCCCAAGCGAAGAACATTCCGTCCGAACACATCTATCTGTTCGATGCCTCGAAGCAGTCGAAGCGGATTTCGGGCAATGTCTCGGGCATCGGCCCGACGATCCGCATCAGCCTTAACGACAACCTGCTCAACCGCAGCACGCCAGAGGAAATCGCCGCGGTCATGGGGCATGAAATGGGCCATTACGTGCTCAATCACGTGTGGTGGGGCCTGGCCTTCTTCAGCGCCGTGGCGGCGCTCGCGATGTTCCTGGTCTCGCGCATCGCCCCTGCCCTGATCACACGTTACGGTGACCGCTGGGGCGGCATCCGCGAGGTAGGCGATCCGGCCTCGATGCCGGTTCTGGGCATTCTCTTCGCGGTCTTCTCGCTGCTTGCGACCCCGCTCACCAACACGCTGATCCGGATCGACGAGAGCCAGGCCGATGCCTTCGGGCTGGATGTCGCGCAGCAGCCCGACGGCTTCGCCTCGGTCGCGATGAAGCTCTCCGAATACCGCAAGATCGAACCCACGCCGGTCGAGGAAATGCTGTTCTACGATCACCCTTCGGGCGCCACCCGGGTGCGCATGGCGATGCAGTGGAAGAAGGACCATGTGCCGAACGCGCAGATGGTTGTTCCGCCACCGATGAAGCCCGATGAAACCGCCAAGGGCGCCGCGCCGCAATAGACCTGCCATGAAGCCGCGCCTGTTCATCTTTGGCCTGGGCTACAGCGCCGGGCGGATCGCCGCTGCGGCCATGGCGGGCAGCTGGGAAGTCGTCTCGACCGGCCGCGCCGGGACACTGCGGTTCGATGATGCCGGATCGGTGCGCATGGCGCTGGCTGATGCCGATCAGGTGCTGTCCTCGGTCCCGCCGGGCGCGGATGGCGATCCGGTGCTGCTGGCCTATGGCCAGGCGCTGGCGGGCAAACGGCTGACCTACCTTTCTTCGACCGGCGTCTATGGCGACACTGGCGGGGCCTGGGTCGACGAAAGCGCCCCCATTGGCACCGGCCGCCGCACCGCGCGGGCGGAAGCGGATGCCGAATGGCTGGCGCTTGGCGCGCGTGTCCTGCGGCTGCCGGGGATCTATGGTCCGGGCCGCTCAGCGCTGGACCGGGTGCGCGAGGGCAAGGCCCACCGGATCGATCTGGCCGATCAGGTGTTCAGCCGGATTCATGTCGATGACATTGTCAGCGCGGCCCTGCGGGCACTCGACGCCCCGGCGGGCGCCTATAACATCAGCGATGACCTGCCCTGCAGCCAGAACGCAGTGATCGAACATGCCTGCGCGCTGCTGGGTCTGCCCCAGCCGCCGCTGCAATCGCTCGATGAAGCGGGCCTCTCCCCCATGGCGCGGGCCTTCTATGCCGAGAACCGCCGGGTCGCGAATGGCCGGGCCAAGCGGGTGCTGGGCTGGAGCCCGCGCTATCCGGATTACCGCGAGGGGCTGGCCGCGCTACTTGCGGCCTGACAGCGCGACGAGCAGCCCGGCCATCGCCAGCGCCGCGCCAGCGCCGGCCAGCAGGCTCCAGTGATAACCTTCGAACAGGGTCGAAAGGATCATCGCCACCACTGGCACGGCCACACCATTATAGGCAGCCGGGCCGGGACCCCAGTCGCGGATCAGCTGCGAATAGAGCGGGAAGGTCAGCGCCGAACCGACTACGCCCAGGTAAGCAATCCCGGCCAGGTAAGCCGGACGCGGATCCAGCACCGGGGCGCCGACGGAAATGGCCGCATAGCTCGCGCTGGCCACCACGCCCCAGATCATCCCCCAGGCCATCAGCGAGACCACCGGCACGCCGCGCGCCGTCTGGGTGGCCTGCAACAGGTTGCCGACCGAGACCGACAGGATTGCTCCGGCCACCAGCAGCACGCCGGTCGTCACCCCGCTGTTCGGCGGGGCAATCCGGTATTCGTGCAGCATCAGCAGGCCGATCCCGGCCAAAGCGATTGCGGACCCGGCGATGAAGCGACGGGTGAGTGCCGCTCCCAATACCAGCCGCGCCAGCACGGCATTGGGCACGATCATCAGCGCGAAGACCACGGCGACCAGGCCTGAGGTGAGGAAGTGCTCGGAGCGGTAGATCAGCTGGAAGTTCACGCTGAACTGGAACACCCCCATGGCAATCGCCACGGCCTGTTCCCGGCGTGTCAGCCGCAGGCGCTCTCGGCGCAGCAGCGCAAATCCGGCCATGACCGTGGCCGCCAGCGAGAAGCGCCAGACCACCGACCAGGCCGATGGCACGGCGCTGATCTGGTCCTTGATCACCAGCCAGGTCGAACCCCAGACCAGCGCCAGGAAAACGAAGACCGCGATCGAGCGCGGTGTCATTTTGACCTCGCTCACCTTGACCTCGCTCACAGTGCGCCAATCGCGCGGGCCAGCGCGGATACATGGTCCGCCGGGCTGTTCCAGGCCGTTACCAGCCGGGCCGCTTCATCACCCCAGTCATAGAAGGAGAAGCCCTGTCCGCGCAGCGCCTCGCGCTCCGCCGCGGTGAGGCGCAAGAACACTTCGTTGGCCTCCACCGGGTGCAGCAGGCGCCCTTGTGCGGCCGCAGCCAGTTCCTGCGCAGCGGCATTGGCATGGCGCGCATTGTCGAGCCACAGGTCACCCTCCAGCATGGCCAGCAGCTGGGCGGCCAGATAGCGCCCCTTCGATTGCAGGTGCCCTGCCCGCTTGCGGCGATAGCGGGCAACATCGGCCAGGCCCTGATCGAAGAAGACCAGCGCCTCGGCGCTCATTCCGCCATTCTTGATCATGCCGAAGCTCAGCGCCGCAGCGCCCTGGCAGGCCTCCCACGGCGTGCAGCCAAGGAAGGCGACAGCATTGGCGAAGCGCGCACCATCGACATGAAGCGGCAGGCCGCGCGCTGCGCAGAAATGCGCAATCGCGGCCATTTCGGCCGGCTGGTAGGCCCGGCCATATTCGCTGGCCTGGGTGATCGAAACAGCCTGCGGCTGAACCTGGTGCACATCGTTGCGGATCGGATCGATCACGGCAGCGATCGCTTCGGGGTTCAGCTTGGCCCCTTCGCCTTCGGCCAGCATCAGCTTGGCGCCATGCAGGTAAAAGCCGGGCGCGCCGCCTTCATCCATTTCGATATGGGCTTCGCGGTGACAGACCACCCCGCCGTGCGGCTGGACCATGCTGGCCAGTGCCAGGCAATTCACCGCCGTCCCGGTCGCCGCCCAGAGAACCGCGCAGGGGCGGCCGAACGTTAGACCGAACGCTTCGTCAAGCCGCTGGCTCAGGGCATCGCCGTCATAAGGCGAATCGGGGGCGTCCGCCGCCTGCATCGCGCGCCACAGCGCGGGATGGACCGAAGCGGCATTGTCGGAAAGGAACTGCATGGCCATAGAATGCGCATTATGGCCGGTGGCCCCGCCGTCAAGCTTCAGGAGAGCGGCATGACCGAAGTAACTATTACCCGTCACGGCAACGACCGGGCCGGCGAATATCATGCGCATCTGCCGGGGGAGCCTGCAATCGGACGGTTGACCTGGGTCATGCGCGGCAATGTCCGGGCGGCCGAGCACACGCTCGTGCCAACCGAGATTGGCGGTCGCGGCGTGGCGGGAAGGCTGGTCGATGCCCTGATCGCCGATGCCCGTGCACAGGGCTTCAAGATTGATCCGGTCTGCAGCTATGTTGCGGCCCAGTTCAGGCGCCATCCCGACTGGGCCGATTTGCGGGCCTAATAAGGAAGCACCGGCAATTTCCTTTTAAAACCGTGTTAATAGCCACGGGTGTAACCCATGACGCATGGGTTATGAGGATAACAGGAATCTCGCCGAAAGCGGCCGCCGCGCCAATCCGCGCCTGCGCCTGCGCATTTCAGCGCACCTGATTGCACTGCATGATCAGGGCAGCGCCATTGTCGAAAACATTTCGGCGACCGGCGCACGAATCGCCACGCGGCTGGAGCTGCACAAGGGGATGTCGTGCATTGTCCAGCTCCCCGGGCTTGAAGTGCTGGCCGATGTCACCTGGTCAAACCGCGAGCGGTGCGGCCTGCTGTTCGAAGAGCGGCTGACCCAGCAGCAATTGCTGGCCCTGCGCCAGCTTGCCGATGGTCCGGCCCCGGACGAGCGGGTTGCCCAGCGCGATTGGGCGCGCAATTTCGTTAATGGAACGAATGCCCGCCTGGACTAGCAAAGTCGGAAAATCGAATGGTGCTGCTGGGGAGGATTGAACTCCCGACCTCAGCCTTACCAAGGATGCGCTCTACCACTGAGCTACAGCAGCCAACCATTCGTGTGGCCCGATTGGCGCAAGGCCGGTCCGGGCAGGGGCGCGCTATTGGCCGCACCCCCTTGCTTTGTCAAGCGGCAGCCTGTTTACCGCATGACGATTGCCAATGTCCAAACGCCCTGCCCTGTCACGCCAAGAGCGCCTGGCCGCAAAGCTGCGGGAAAACCTGCGGCGGCGCAAGGAACAGGCGCGCGCGCTTTCCGGCGATAATCCGCCCCTTCCCAAAGACCCTGACCCTCGCTAGGGGCGGGTGCTCCTAAGACATTTGCGGAGCCAAGCCTTTGCCGCGCCTGATTCTCGTTCGTCACGGCCAGTCCCAGTGGAACCTCGAAAACCGGTTCACCGGCTGGTGGGATGTCGATCTGACCACCAAGGGTGAGGAAGAGGCCCGCGCTGCCGGGGCGCTGCTCAAGGCCAAGGGCCTGTTGCCGACCACGGCGTTCACCTCGCTCCAGACCCGCGCGATTCGCACACTGCATCTGGCACTGGAAGCTGCCGGGCGCATCTGGATCCCGGAAACCAAGGATTGGCGGCTGAACGAGCGGCACTATGGCGGGCTGACCGGGCTCGACAAGGCAGAGACCGCCGCCAAGCATGGCGATGCGCAGGTCAAAATCTGGCGCCGCAGCTTCGACATTCCACCGCCCGCGCTGGAAGACGGCTCCGAATTCGATCTCAAGGCCGATCCGCGCTATGCCGGGATCGCGATCCCTTCGACCGAGAGCCTCAAAGACACCATCGCCCGCGTGCTGCCCTATTACGAAGCAGAGATTGCCCCGGCGCTGAAGGCGGGCGAAGTGGTGCTGGTGGCAGCGCACGGCAACAGCCTGCGCGCGCTGGTCAAGCACCTCTCGGGCATTTCCGATGCCGACATCACCGGTCTGGAAATCCCGACCGGGCAGCCGATCGTCTATGAACTGGACGACAGCCTGGCCGCGCTGGAGCGCTATTACCTGTCGGAGCGTTGAAGGATGGGAGCACCGGTAGCCATCGTCATGGGCAGCCAGTCTGACTGGGCGACCATGAAGTGCGCGGCAGATGCGCTCGACAAGCTGGGCGTGGCCTATGACGCACGGATCGTTTCCGCCCACCGCACCCCGCAGCGGCTGGTGGCCTTTGCCGAGGGCGCGGCAGATGAAGGCTTCAAGGTGATCATCGCCGGGGCCGGCGGCGCGGCCCACTTGCCGGGCATGGTCGCCAGCATGACGCACCTGCCGGTGCTGGGCGTGCCGGTGCAGTCCAAGGC
>CAWUNP010000016.1:0-11439 GCA_963923805.1 uncultured Novosphingobium sp.
CAGCCGGTCCAGGCGCCATCGCGCACCAACCGACTGCCTTCACCCAGGCGCCGCGGCACCGACAGGATCAGCATCATGGTCAGGTCGGCGGTGTCGTCCGTGAACACGCCCGGCGTGTTGGTGACGATAATCTTGCGGGCGCGTGCGGCAGCAAGGTCGATATGCTCGATACCAGCACCAAAATTGGCGATCAGTCCTAACCGGTCGCCGCATTCCTCAATCATGGTAGCGTCGATGCGGTCGGTCACAGTGGGTACCAAAACATCGGATTCGCGCATGGCTGCAACCAGCTGCTCGCGCGTCAGCGGTGCATCGACCTCATTGGTGACCACCTCGAAGAGTTCTGCCATTCGCGTTTCGACGGCGGCGACCAGGCGACGCGTGACGTAGACGCGGGGCTTCCCGGAGACCCGGCGGGCGAGAGGGGTGTCAGAAACGAGCGGCATGCCTTGCGCTAAGCCGGTGGATGGCCATGGGTCAAGCGGCTTGAACCTTGCGGGCGCTCATCGCTATCAGAGAATCATGCTGACCCGAGTCTCTATCGCCACTGCCATTGCGCTGCTGGGCCTTGCCGCTCCGGCGATCGCGCAGGAAGCCAAGATCCCCTATTGGGCATCCATCCGCGCGGGCGAGGTGAATATGCGGGTTGGTCCGGCCGAGGAATACCAGATCGCCTGGGTCTATCGGCGGCCGCAGCTTCCGGTGAAAGTGGTGCGGGTCAAGGATGGCTGGCGTCTGGTCCAGGATCCGGATGGCGCGAAGGGCTGGATGAACCAGCGCTTCCTGACCCGGCAGCGCACCGCCTATGTCACCGGCACTGCGCCGGCTGATATGCGCCAGTCCGGCGATGCCGGGGCGAAGCTGCTGTGGCGGATCGCTCCGGGAAATGTCGGCCTGCTGGGTGATTGCGATGCCGGTTGGTGCAAGTTCGAGCTGGGCAAGCGCAAGGGTTTTGTCCAGCAATCCCGGCTGTGGGGCGCCGGGGAACCCTGAAAGGCTTTGCGGGGAGGGCTGGCGCCGCTCCCCGCGGTAGGCTTTACGACTTGTTCGGCGTGACCGTGACCGTCACCTTGCCATCAGCCGTCGTCGCCTTGAACGAGCCGTTGGCGTCCGGCGCGGTCATCGCGAAGCAAACTTCGGCTTTATCGCCATCGGGATCGAAGCAATCCATGCCGTTCTTGCTGGCGATGGTGCCTTTTACTTCCTTGCCGTCCGGCGCGATATCGACATAGCTGCCATCTGCATTGATGATCGTGGTGCCGACAGGCCCCTTGTCATCGACGACGGCATAGCTTCCGGGCGGCGTCAGCGCCTTGCCGCCGGTCGTCTCGGTGGAGGCGGCAGTCATTTCAGTGGCGGGTGCCTCTTCAGCCTTTTTATTGCAGGCCACCAGGGCGACGACCGCCGCCATAAGAACAAGCTTCTTCATATCATGTATCTCCCCCCGATGGTTGGGAGGAACTTGCTAAGCCTGTTCTTGCGTGATGGCAATTTAGGCCAATATTTCGATGGCAACCGCAGTGGCTTCGCCGCCGCCGATGCACAGGCTTGCCACCCCCTTGGTCTTGCCGTGACGCTTCAGCGCGGCAATCAGGGTGGTGACGATGCGCGCGCCCGATGCGCCGATCGGGTGGCCCAGTGCAGTTGCGCCGCCGTGCACGTTGATCTTGTCATGCGGGATGCCAAGATCGTGCATGGCGAACATCGCAACGCAGGCGAAGGCTTCGTTCACTTCGAACAGATCGACCTGATCAAGCGACCAGCCGGCGCGTTCCAGAACCTTGTTGATTGCGCCGACCGGGGCCGTGGTAAAATCCTTGGGCTCTTGCGCATGGGCGGCCAGGGCGACGACCTTGGCAACCGGCGTGGCACCCTTGGCCGCTGCTACGCTCTGGCGCGTCAACACAAGGGCGGCAGCCCCGTCCGAGATCGAGCTGGAGGTTGCAGCGGTGATCGTGCCGTCCTTGGCAAAGGCCGGCTTCAGGGTCGGGATCTTGTCCGGGCGGCCCTTGCCGGGCTGCTCATCGGTATCGACCACGGTTTCGCCGGCGCGGCTCACCACGGTGACCGGCGCAATTTCCTCAGCAAAGGCGCCATCGGCGATGGCCGCCTGGGCGCGGCGGAGCGATTCAATCGAGTAGGCATCCTGCGCTTCGCGGGTCAGCTGATAGGCATTGGCCGTATCCTGCGCGAAGGTGCCCATGGCGCGGCCCGCGTCGTAGGCGTCTTCCAGGCCATCGAGGAACATATGGTCATAGGCCATGTCATGGCCGATGCGGGCGCCCGAGCGGTGCTTCTTGAGGATATAGGGCGCGTTGGTCATGGACTCCATCCCGCCGGCAACGACCAGATCGATGCTACCGGCGGCCAGGGCTTCGGCGCCCATGATCAGGGTCTGCATGCCCGAACCGCAGACCTTGTTCACCGTGGTCGCCTGGACCGACTTGGGCAGGCCGGCCTTGATCGTCGCTTGGCGGGCAGGGGCCTGGCCAAGCCCGGCCGGCAGCACGCAGCCCATATAGACGCGCTCAATCTCGTCGCCCTTCACGCCCGCGCGCTCGACGGCTGCCTTGATCGCGGTGGCGCCAAGATCCGTTGCCGAAACTTCGGCCAATGCGCCCTGCATCCCGCCCATCGGGGTGCGGGCATAGGAGAGGATGACAACCGGATCGGAAGACGAGAACTGCGGCATGGCACGGGCCTTTCGCTGAAGATGGAGCGGGTTTCTTAATGTTGCACTGCGGCAATGGCAATCGCCCGGGCGCGCCGCCGCTTGCCAAGTCGCCATTCTTGTTTGAAAAGGGTGGCAAATAGAAACTGGAGAGCCTGAGATGAGCGCTACCGAATTGTCCCGGATGGATTCCGTACTGGCCCGGCAAAAGGCCGCCTTCACGGCTACACAGCCCGAGCCGCTGTCGGTTCGGCGGGACCGGATGGATCGGGCAATTGCCCTCCTGGTCGATCACAAGGATGCTTTTGCCAAAGCGGTCTCGGCGGACTTTGGCCACCGCAGCACCGAACAGACGTTGATGACTGACATCATGCCTTCGGTCAGCGCGATCAAGCACGCCCGCAAGCATTTTGAAGCCTGGTCGCGCAATGAAAAGCGCAAGGCCATGTTCCCGCTGGGCCTGCTTGGCGCCAAGGCAGAGGTGCGCTGGCAGCCCAAGGGTGTGGTCGGGGTGATTGCGCCGTGGAACTTCCCGGTGGGCATGGTGATGGTGCCGATGGCGGGGATTCTCGCCGCCGGTAACCGGGCGATGATCAAGCCGAGCGAGTTTACCGAACGCGTGGCGGACCTCTTCGCTGAAGTGGTCCCCCAGTATTTCGCTGAAGAGGAAATGGCGGTCTTCACCGGCGGTGTCGAGGTGGGCACGGCCTTCTCGAAGCTGGCCTTTGATCACATGATCTTCACCGGCGCGACCAGCGTGGGCAAACACATCATGCGCGCCGCAGCGGAAAACCTCGTGCCGGTTACGCTGGAACTGGGCGGCAAGTCGCCCACCTTCATCGGCCGCAGCGCGAACAAGGCCAAGGCGGCCCAGCGCATTGCCCTGGGCAAGATGATGAACGCCGGCCAGATCTGCCTGGCGCCGGATTACCTGATGGTGGCCAAGGAGCAGGAAGAGGAAGTCATTGGCAGCGTGGTCAGCTCGGTCAGCGCCATGTATCCCACCCTCCTGAGCAATGATGATTACACCTCGGTGGTCAACGGTCGCAATCGTGAGCGGCTTGAGGGCTATCTGGCTGATGCCCGCGAAAAGGGCGCTGAGCTGATCGAGGTTAACCCGGGCGGTGAGGACTTCAAGGCGTCGAACGGCAACAAGATGCCGCTGACGATTGTCCGCAATGTCACCGATGACATGAAGGTCATGCAGGAGGAGATCTTTGGCCCGATCCTGCCGGTGATGACCTATTCGACCATCGATGAGGCGATCGATTACGTGAACGCCCACGATCGCCCGTTGGGCCTCTATTACTTTGGCGAGGACAAGGGCGAGGAAGAGAAGGTCCTGACCCGGACCATCTCTGGCGGTGTCACCGTCAACGATGTGCTGTTCCACAATGCCATGGAAGATCTGCCGTTCGGCGGCGTTGGTCCTTCGGGTATGGGCAATTACCACGGGCTCGATGGGTTCAAGACCTTCAGCCACCCGCGCGCGGTCTATCGCCAGAGCGGGATGGACGTGGCCAGCCTCTCGGGCTTCAAGCCGCCTTACGGGAAGTCGACGCGCGCCACGCTGGCCCGCGAACTCAAGAAGTAGGCAGGCGAGGGGGATAATCCCGCACTTTGCGGGCATCCCCCACTTGCGCCGGGCGAGTGGGGGGACTAGGGCGCGGGCATTCATCCGCAATGCCGAGTCAGAGCCTTGGTCGACCTGTCGCAATACCTGCCGATCCTGATTTTCCTTGGGATCGCCCTGGCGCTTTCCAGCCTGTTCGTGTTTCTGCCCATGGGCGTTGCCCGCCTGACCGGCGCGCACAACCCGAACGCGGAAAAGCTCAGCGAATATGAGTGTGGCTTCCCGGCTTTCGAGGATCCGCGCAGCCAGTTCGATGTGCGCTTCTATCTCGTTGCGATTCTCTTCATCATCTTCGACCTTGAAGCAGCCTTCCTGTTTCCTTGGGCCGTCAGCCTTGATCTGACTGGCTGGCCGGGCTGGATCACGATGATGGTGTTCCTGGGCGAGCTGGCGATTGGTCTGGCCTATGCCTGGAAGATGGGGGCTTTGGATTGGGAATGAGCACGCTCGTGAACGCTCAGGGTCTGCCGCTTGGTGCGGCGCAGGCAGGTTCAACGGCGATTACGCCGCCGGACCAGGCCTTTTTCAACGATCTCAATGCCGAGGTGAATGACAAGGGCTTCCTGGTCACCAGCACCGAGGACCTGTTCCAGTGGGCCCGCACCGGTTCGCTGTGGTGGATGACCTTTGGCCTGGCCTGCTGTGCGGTCGAGATGATCCACGTGAACATGCCGCGCTATGACATGGAGCGCTTTGGCGTTGCTCCGCGCGCGTCCCCGCGTCAGTCGGACGTGATGATCGTGGCTGGCACGCTTTGCAACAAGATGGCCCCGGCACTGCGCAAGGTCTATGACCAGATGTCGGATCCGAAGTACGTGATCTCGATGGGCTCCTGCGCCAATGGCGGCGGATACTATCACTATTCGTACTCGGTCGTGCGCGGCTGCGATCGGATCGTTCCGGTTGACATCTACATCCCGGGTTGCCCGCCGACTGCCGAAGCGCTGCTTTATGGCGTGATGCAGTTGCAGCGGAAAATTCGCCGCGCCGGGACGATCGAACGATGAGCCTGGTCCTCCACTCCGCTCCGCGCTTCGCCAGCAGCGAAGGCGTGATTGACGCTGTCAACAAGACGCTTGGCAAGCGGCTGATCGCCGCGCGTGAAGAGCATGGCGAGGTTGTGCTGACGGTTGACCGCCCGACCATTGCCGAGGCGCTGCAACTGCTGCGCGACCAGCACGAATACCAGCAGCTGATGGAAATCGCCGGGGTGGACTACCCCGACCGCGCCGAGCGGTTCGAAGTGGTCTACATGCTGCTCTCGCTGACCCGCAACCACCGCGTGCTGGTCAAGGTCAATGCGGCGGAAGACACCCCGGTGCCGACCGTTACGCACCTCTGGCCGGTCGCCGGTTGGCTCGAGCGCGAAGTGTTCGACCTCTATGGCGTGATCTTCGAAGGCAATGCCGACCTGCGCCGGATCCTGACGGACTATGGCTTTGAAGGCCACCCGTTCCGCAAGGACTTCCCGCTCACCGGCTATGTCGAACTGCGTTACTCGGAAGAAGACAAGCGCGTCGTCTATGAGCCGGTCAAGCTGGCGCAGGACCTGCGCAGCTTTGACTTCATGAGCCCCTGGGAAGGCGCGGACTATCCGCTGCCGGGTGACGAAAAGGCGGTTCAGACCCCGCCGCCGCCCGCACCGGCTCCGGCTGTCGCCAAGACCACCGAAAAGCCTGTGGATACCGGCGCGGGCAAGGCCGCGAACAAGGCGGCGACCAAGAAGGTCGTCAAGCCCGGCGCGCCAAAGGTGAAGGCCGCCAAGGAACCCGGTACGCCCAAGCCCACCTCCTCACGCCCGGCGCGCAAGCCGCGCACCAAGTCGGCCGATGCCAAGCCGTCGACCGCGCCCGAGGGTAGCTGATCATGAGCGGACTTAGCCTCGAACAGTCGCCGACCACCGGCGATGATGTCATCACCAATTACACGATCAACTTTGGCCCGCAGCACCCGGCTGCCCACGGCGTGCTGCGCATGGTCATGGAGCTGGACGGCGAAGTGATCGAACGCGTCGATCCGCACGTCGGCCTGCTGCACCGCGGCACCGAAAAGCTGATCGAACACAAGACCTACCTGCAGGCGCTGCCCTATTTTGACCGGCTTGATTACTGCTCGCCGCTGGGGATGGAGCATTCCTACGTCCTCGCGGTCGAAAAGCTGCTCAACGTCGAAGTGCCGGAGCGGGCCCAGTACCTGCGCGTGCTGTTCGCCGAGCTGACCCGCATCTGCAACCACATGCTCAACCTCGGTTCGCACGTCATGGACGTGGGGGCGATGACGCCGAACCTGTGGCTGTTCGAAATCCGCGAGGATTGCCTCAACTTCTTCGAACGCGCTTCGGGCGCCCGCATGCATGCCGCCTGGTTCCGTCCGGGCGGGGTGCATCAGGACGTGCCGGAAAAGCTGCTGGTCGATATCGGCAACTGGCTTGATACCCGTCTGCCCGAACTGTTCGAAGATGCGATGAGCCTGGTGGTCGACAACCGCATCTTCAAGCAGCGCAACGTCGATATCGCCACGGTCAGCAAGGAAGACGCTATCAAGTGGGGCTTCTCTGGCCCGATGATCCGCGGCTCCGGCATTGCCTGGGATATCCGCAAGGCCCAGCCTTACGACGTTTATGACCGGATGGAGTTCGACATTCCCGTCGGCACCAGCGGCGATTGCTATGATCGCTTCATGGTCCGCGTTGAGGAAGTCCGCCAGTCGGCCCGGATCATGAAGCAGTGCTTGGCGCAGATGCCTTCGGGCCCGGTTGCCAGCACCGATCGCAAGGTGGTTCCGCCCAAGCGCGCCGAAATGAAGGCGTCGATGGAAGCGCTGATCCATCACTTCAAGCTCTACACCGAAGGATTCCATGTGCCCGCCGGTGAAGTCTACGTTGCGACGGAAAGCCCCAAGGGCGAATTCGGCGTCTACCTGGTCAGCGATGGCAGCAACAAGCCGTATCGCTGCAAGATTCGCCCGACGGCGTTCAGCCACCTTCAGGCGATGGACTTCATGTGCAAGGGCCACATGCTGCCCGACGTGACCGCTATCATCGGCGCGATCGACGTCGTGTTCGGGGAGTGTGACCGGTGAGCAACCTGGCCACTGCCAAGGCGATGATTGCGGCTTACAACGCGCAGGATGTGGACGCCTATGTGTCCCACATGACCGACGATGCCTGCGAGGCAAACTATCGCGGCGCAGTCGTGCGTGAAGGCAAGGAAGGTACCCGCTCCGGCTTGGCTGCCGCCTTCGCCAAATGGCCGCGCAACCATGCCGAAGTGGTCGAAGCCCAGGCCATCGGTAATTATGTTCTTATGCGTGAACACGTTACGCGCGGTCCGGCCAGCGATGGTTCGGAAGAGGTCGCGCCGTTCGACGTGGTCGCTGTCTATTCGTTTGAGGGCGACAAGTGCTCTCGCGTGGAGTTCATTCGTTAATGGCTGACCGTCATCTCGAACCCGATACGCCCGAGCTGCGCGCACGGTGGGGCAACTTTGCTTGGACCAAGGAAAACGCGGCCAAGGCCAGCGAAATTATCGCGCGCTATCCGGCGGGTCGCCAGCGTTCGGCCGTGATGCCGCTGCTTGACCTGGCCCAGCGTCAGGTTGGGGCCGAAACCCAGACCCAGGGCTGGCTGCCGATCCCGGTGATGGAATATGTCGCGGCCCAGCTCGACATGCCGATCATCCGCGTGGTCGAGGTCGCGACTTTCTACACCATGTACAACCTAGTGCCGGTTGGCCGCTTCCACGTTCAGGTCTGCGGAACCACGCCGTGCATGCTGCGCGGCTCGGACTCGATCATGGCTGCCTGCAAGAAGCGTGGCATGGAAAAGGGCCGCACCAGCGACGACGGTCTGTGGACGCTGACCGAGGTCGAATGCATGGGTAACTGTGCCTCCGCCCCGATGGTCCAGATCAACGACGACAATTACGAAGACTTGACGCCAGAGCGGCTCGATGCCGTGCTGGATGCCCTCGCTGCCGGTAAGACGCCCAAGGCAGGATCGCAGGAACCGGGTCGTCACACGGTTGAGCCACTCGGCGGCCCGACCACTCTGGCCGAGATGGTCAAGGCCAACCACGATTACCGGAAGGAGTGGTAAGCCATGTCTCTGCAGGACAAGGACCGCATCTTCACCAACCTCTATGGCTATCAGCCGTGGAACCTGAAGGCCGCCCAGGCGCGCGGTGATTGGGACAACACCAAGAAAATCCTCGCCAAGGGCCGCGATGCGATCATCGAGGAAATCAAGGCCTCGGGTCTGCGCGGCCGCGGTGGCGCGGGCTTCCCGACCGGTCTGAAGTGGTCGTTCATGCCCAAGGAAAGCAAGGACGGCCGTCCTAGCTTCCTGGTCATCAATGCCGACGAATCCGAACCCGGTTCGTGCAAGGACCGCGAGATCATCCGGCACGATCCGCACAAGCTGATCGAAGGCGCCCTGGTCGCCGGCTTCGCCATGGGCGCCCGCGCAGCCTACATCTACATTCGCGGTGAATATATCCGCGAAGCCGAAGTGCTGTTTGCCGCCGTTCAGGAAGCCTATGACGCTGGCCTGATCGGCAAGAACGCCTGCAAGAGCGGCTACGACTTCGACGTCTTCGTCCACCGCGGCGCCGGTGCCTACATCTGCGGTGAAGAAACCGCGATGATCGAGAGCATCGAAGGCAAGAAGGGCCAGCCGCGCCTGAAGCCGCCGTTCCCGGCGGGGGCAGGCCTTTATGGCTGCCCAACCACGGTCAATAACGTGGAATCGATCGCTGTCGCGCCCACCATTATCCGGCGCGGCGCGTCGTGGTTCTCCAGCTTTGGGCGGGATAACAACAAGGGCACCAAGCTGTTCCAGATTTCTGGACACGTGAACAAGCCCTGCGTGGTCGAGGAAGCGATGAGCATCCCGTTCCGTGAGCTGATAGAAAAGCACTGCGGTGGCATCACCGGTGGGTGGGATAACCTGCTGGCCGTGATCCCGGGCGGTTCGTCGGTGCCGCTGGTCCCGGCCGCGCAGATCATGGACGCGCCGATGGACTTCGATGGTCTGCGCGAACTGGGTTCCGGCCTGGGTACCGCCGCCGTCATCGTGATGGACAAGTCGACCGACATCGTCCGCGCGATCAGCCGCTTGTCCTACTTCTACAAGCACGAAAGCTGCGGCCAGTGCACGCCGTGCCGGGAAGGTACGGGCTGGATGTGGCGCGTGATGGAACGCCTGCGCACCGGCGACGCCGACGTGTCGGAAATCGACATGCTGTGGGACGTGACCAAGCAGGTTGAAGGTCACACCATCTGCGCACTGGGCGATGCTGCGGCTTGGCCAATCCAGGGCCTTATCCGTCACTTCCGCCCGGAAATCGAGCGCCGCATTGCGGAAAACGTGCGGGAGGCTGCCGAGTGAGGCAGGCCCTTCGCCTTCTTCCCCTGGTTGCACTGGCCAGTGTGCCGGCGACTGCTGCGGAGCCGCCGAGCCCGCAGCAGATCCGGGCGTTTCTCTCGGAATACGGCGTTTGCGTCGTCAAGCGCGAACCGGAACTGGCGCAGAAATCGGTGCTGAGCGGCGCGAGCTTCAGCCGCGAAAGCGCCGAGGGCAAGCGCCTGATGCAGCGCGAATGCATGAATTCCGAACTGCTGCGCAATCAGCCGAATACCTTTGAAGGCCGCCTGCGGATGCATTTTGACGAAGACACTTATCGCGGTGTCATCGCCGAAGCCCTGATCGCGCGCGACCATCCCGCGATCGACGCTGCCTTGCTGCCTTCAATCGCGCCTTTGACTTACGAGGAGCCGCGTCCGCTCCGCACCGTTGACCGGGCAGGCAAGCCGATTGCGGAAGACGGCCTGGCCCGCCAGCGCGCCGCCATTACCCGCAAGACCCAGGCCATGCTGATGGGCAAGCTGGGTGAATGTGCCGTCCGCGTCGCGCCGGTCCCGTCGCGTGCCGTCATGGCAACCAATATCGATACCCCGGCCGAACTCCAGGCGCTCAATGCGCTGGGTCCGGTGCTGGGGCAGTGCATCAAGGCCGGTGAAACCGTCTCGCTCGATCGCATCAGCGTGCGCGGGGCGCTGGCCATCGCCTATTACCGCCTTTCCCAGGCCAAGCCTTCCGGAGCGATCCAGTAATGCCCAAGGTAACCGTCGACGGCGTGGAACTTGAGGTCCCGGCAGGGGCCACGGTCCTGCAGGCCTGTGAAATGGCCGGCAAGGAAATCCCGCGCTTTTGCTATCACGAACGGCTCTCGATTGCCGGCAATTGCCGGATGTGTCTGGTCGAGGTGAAGCCCGGGCCGCCGAAGCCGCAGGCTTCGTGCGCGCTGCCGGCTGCCGAAGGGCAGGAAATCCGCACCGACGGCCCGATGGTGAAGAAGGCGCGGGAAGGGGTGATGGAGTTCCTGCTGATCAACCACCCGCTCGATTGCCCGATTTGCGACCAGGGCGGCGAATGCGATCTGCAGGACCAATCGGTCGCCTATGGCCGCGGCGCCTCGCGCTATGACGAGAACAAGCGCGCCGTGACCGAAAAGTACATGGGCCCGCTGATCAAGACGGTCATGACCCGCTGCATCCACTGCACCCGCTGCGTGCGCTTCTCCGAAGAGATCGCCGGGGTGGACGAAATCGGCGCGCTCTATCGCGGCGAAGCGATGCAGATCACGACCTATCTGGAAAAGGCCGCCGCGCACGAGCTTTCGGCCAACGTGATTGATCTGTGCCCGGTTGGCGCGCTGACTTCGCGCCCCTACGCCTTCGAAGCCCGTCCGTGGGAACTGAAGAAGACACTGTCGATTGACGTTTCTGATGCGGTTGGCTCGAATATCCGGCTTGATAGCCGCGGCCGCGAAGTGCTGCGCATCCTGCCGCGCGTCAACGATGACGTGAACGAGGAATGGCTGTCGGACAAGGCCCGCTATCAGGTCGATGGCCTGACCCGCCGCCGGCTCGATCGCCCGTGGATCCGCCGCGATGGCAAGCTGGCTGCCGCGAGCTGGGAAGAAGCATTTGCCGCCGTGGCGAAGGTCAATCCGGGCAAGTCGGTCGCCGTTGTCGCCGGTGACATGGTCGATTGCGAAACCATGTTCGCCGCCAAGGCTCTGGCCTGTGCGCTGGGCAGCAAGCTGCTTGAAGGCCGCCAGACCGGGCTCGACTA
>CAWUNP010000017.1:0-11318 GCA_963923805.1 uncultured Novosphingobium sp.
TCGGCTTGATGTCCGGCTGGACGAAAAGCTCGAAGGCCTGGGCCTGCTCTCCAATGACGCGATCGGGCGTGAGCGGCGCACGCTCCGCGCCCGCTATCAGCTGGTCGATACGGTTTCGGGCACGATCGTGCTTGATGCAACGGCCGGATCGGATGCCGGGATTGACGTGGTCAGTTCCGAATATGCCACGATCGCCGCCGAACAGACCGCGCTGGAAAACCTGGCCAAGGTCGTTGCAGACAAGATCGTTGCCCGGCTGGCCCTGCAGCTGCGCGAAGGCCAAGCAGGCGGGCAGTGAAGGCCACCCAAAAGGATTTCAAATCGATTGCCCCGCGTGCCGTGCGCGAGGCGCGGGTGTTTTTCCTGTGCGGACAGGATGACGCCGGCATCCAGGACGCGGCGCAACTGCTGGTCGAGCTGCTGCCCGATGCGGGGGAACGCGTCGAACTGGCCGGGGCCGACCTGCGCAAGGACCCAGCCCGGCTTGGCGACGAGGCGCGCTCTACCTCGCTGTTTGGTGGCAACCGCCATATCCTGGTCCGCGCCAGCGGCGACGAAGCGCACGATGCCATCGAGGCCATGCTGCAGGGTGAGAGCGAGCCCTGCCCGGTTATCGTCATGGCCACCAGCGCGACCGACAAGTCGCGCACGGCAAAGCTGCTGGCCGGCCGGCCCGATGCGCTGATGGCCATGTTCTATCCGCCTGATCTGCCCAGCGTCAGCGGCGCCGTGCGCGACATGGCCGGGGCGGCCGGGGTCAAGTTGGGCGGCGATCTGGCTGAACGCATCGCCCGCGCCGCAGCGCTGGATACCCGGATTGCCGCGAGCGAAGTGGCCAAGCTGGCGCTCTACCTTGATGCCACGCCGCAGGCGCCGCGCACCGCCGATGCCGAAACCTTCGAAGCGATCGGCGCGCGGACCGAAGATGATGGGCTGATGCCGCTGGTCAACGCGGTCCTGTCGGGCGATGTGCAGCGCCTGCCGGGTGAATTGCGGCGGATGCGCGAACTCGGGCTGAACCCGGTCGGCCTGCTGCTGGCGGTTGAACGGCGCGCGGCGCAGTTGGCGCAACTGGCCGCGAAGATCGGCCGCAGTGGTGATATTGAACGCTTCGTTGAAGCCGAAACCGCCGCCCGCCGGATCTTCTTCAAGGACAAGGGCGATATCATGCGCCAGCTGCAAAAGTGGCGCGGGCCGCGGCTGTCGCGGCTGGTCGAAAAGCTCGTCGGGCTGCATCGCGCATTGCTTTCGAACAGCCAGCAGGCCGAACTGCTGCTGGCCCAGGGCCTGACCGAAATCGCGCGGGTCGCAGCGCCGCGCAAATAGACGCTCCCGGTTTGTCGGGCTAAGGTTTGGGCATAAAGTCCGGTATAACAACGTTTTTCTTTTTAATATGAGATTACTCTTATGTTAGTGCGCGGCGAGCGAATTTGTTCGGGAGTCGGGAGGTGGGTGGTTTCTTCGCTGGTGTTCTGGCGGCAGCCGGGATGGTGACAACCGGTGTGGCGGCAACGGCCGCAATACGCTCAGCTGATGCCCTCCCGGTTGTAGCCTTGGCGGCTGGTCCGGCTGCAGCCGGCAAATGTATGATCCGGGTGCTGGCCAAGATGGCGCGGTTGGTCGTGCCGGATCCCCATCCGGGGGACATCCGCTGCCTGGCAATCCGGAAAAGCTGATCGATTAGCGCGTCGGGACGGGCGCTTCGCCCGAATAGTCATAGAACCCGCGACCGGTCTTGCGACCAAGCCAGCCGGCCTCGACATATTTCACCAGCAAGGGTGCCGGTCGGTACTTGCTGTCACCGGTGGTGTTGTAGAGCACCTTGACGATATCGAGGCAGGTATCGAGGCCCACGAAATCGGCCAGTTCAAGCGGGCCCATCGGGTGGTTGAGACCCAGTCGGCAACCTTTGTCGATATCCGGAATGCTGGCAGTACCCTGCCCCAGCACGAAGACCGCTTCGTTGATCATCGGCAGGAGGATCCGGTTGACGACGAAGCCCGGCTCGTCTTCGGCCAGCACCACCTGTTTTGACAGGCCTTCGGCAAAGGCGCGGGTACGAGCAACGGTTTCCTTGGACGTCGCAAGACCGGGAATAACCTCGATCAGGCCCATGACCGGCACCGGATTGAAGAAGTGCAGACCGATGAAACGGGCTGGATCCGGCGAACTGACGGCCATGCGGGTGATCGGGATTGAGCTGGTGTTCGATGCCATGATCGCATCGGCACCCAGCACCTTGCCGGCTTCGGCGAAGATGCGATGCTTGATTTCTTCCTTTTCGGTCGCCGCCTCGATGATCAGTTGGGCATCGGCCATCGGCCCGTAATCAGGGACCGGAGTGATCCGCGCGAGGGCGGCAGTGGCCTCTTCCGGGGTCAACTTGCTGCGACCGACCAGCTTGCCCAGAGCCTGGTCAATCTTGGCCTTGCCAGCTTCAGCGTGGGCCAGGTCAACGTCGGAAATCAGCACGTTCATCCCGAATTGCGCGATGGTCTGGGCAATACCCGAACCCATCTGGCCGGCACCGATTACAGCCACTGTCCGCATCGAAATTCCCCTTCGCATCTGCAGCAAGTGGCGCTGCCTAGCGGGGGGGAGGAGGCTTGGCTAGCGCCAATTTAGCGCGATTGGCCCGGCACCCACAGCACATCGCCAGCGCCGCCATCATTCAGCGCGCGGGCCAGGACGAAGAGATAGTCCGAGAGGCGGTTGAGATAGGCCAAGGCCGCGGGATTGACCGGTTCTTCTGCGGCCAGGGCAACCGCCGCGCGCTCTGCCCGGCGCACGGTGGCACGGGCCAGATGCACCCGCGCCGCGGCTTCCGTCCCGCCCGGCAGGATGAAACTGGTGAGCGGGGTCAAAGCGTCGTTAAGGGCATCTATCTGACGCTCCAGCCAGTCTACCTGGGGTTGAACGACGCGCAGCACCATCTCGGACGGGGCAAAATCATCCCCCGGCGTGGCCAGATCGGCACCCAGATCGAACAGGTCATTCTGGATCCGGATCAGGGCCGCTTCATGCGGTTCCACGCCACCGGGCGCAGCGACGGCAAAACCGATCAGGCTGTTGGCTTCGTCAACCGCGCCGATCGCTTCCATCCGGGCATCGTGCTTGGCCCGGCGTGAGCCGTCGACGAGGCCGGTGGTCCCGTCATCGCCGGTCCGGGTGTAGATCTTGTTGAGCTTGACCAAGGGGCCGGCGCGCCGCTTAGCGGCTGGCGAACAGCAGGATCGCGACGATCACGATCGCGATGCCCTGATACATGATCCGGGCATACATCATCTTGTTCTGCTTGAGCTGCATCTGGCTGGGGCCCGCGCCTTCGCCCCGCTCAAGATCTTCGCGGGTGCTTTGCATGAAGGCGGCGATGCCTTTGACCAGGCTGATCAGGACCAGCACCATCATGATCACGAGAACGGGAATCAGGACATAGCTCATGCGATTGATCCTAGGCCCGGACCCAGCCAAAGGCCAGTAGGGAATTGGTCCATGCGCAGCGCGGCGGCCACGGCCTGCCCGTCTTCGCCCGCCCGGCGCAGGTCGGCGAGGGCGGGCGAGCCGCGGCGCTTGGCCAGTTTGCGTCCGTCCGCTTCGCACAGCAGCAGGTGGTGGTGCCAGCCGGGCACCGGCAGGCCGAGCAGCGTCTGCAACAGACGGTGGACATGGCTGGCGGCAAACAGGTCCTGCCCGCGGGTGACCAGAGTGATACCATCCGCCGCATCATCCAGCGTCGCGGCCAGATGATAGCTGGCCGGTGCTTCCTTGCGCAGCACGACAATGTCCCCGAACTGCTCGGGCCGCGCCACTTGCGGACCGGCCAGGGCATCAACCCATTCCAGCGGCCCAGCCAGCGCCGCCGCCTTCGCTATATCAAGCCGCCACGCCGCGCCGACCGGATCGACCGCCTTGCCGCAGCACGTGCCGGGATAGACTGGGCCATCCGGTCCGGTCTCATGCGCCGCTGCAAGCACTTCGGCGCGGGTGCACTGGCAGGGATAGAGCAGCCCCATGGCCTTGAGCCGCTCTGCCGCGGCGCCATAGCTGTCCAGCCGGGTCGACTGGAACACCACCGGCCCATCCCAGCGCAGCCCCAGCCATTCAAGATCGGCCAGGATTTCCGGGACCAGCTCGGCCCGGCTGCGGGTGCCATCAATGTCCTCGATCCGCAGCAGGAACTCCCCGCCCCTTGCCCGCGCCAGATCATGCGCGACAATCGCGGCATAGGCATGGCCCAGATGAAGCGGCCCATTCGGGCTGGGGGCGAAACGGGTGCGGATCACCGGCATCTCTTGCCTGTGGATTGTCGCCCAAGGCAAGGCTTGACGCCGCAAAGCCCCCCATGTTCTCTTGCCCCCATGGGTTGTAGCCAAACCGTCATGCCCGGTTGTTACCGGAGGCCATGCTCAAGGCGGAGCTGATCAAGCGCGCGGCCCGGTTCCGCAGCGCGGCGGAGGATCCCTCCCGCAATCTGGCCGATTGCCCTGCGCTGGTCCTCAACGCCGATTACACCCCGCTATCCTATTACCCGCTCAGCCTGTGGCCCTGGCAAACCGCGATCAAGGCGGTCTGTCTGGAGCGGGTCGATATCGTCGCCAGCTATGCCCGCGAAGTCCATTCGCCCAACTGGACCATGCCGATCCCTTCGGTCATCGCGCTGCGGCAATATGTGAAGCCCAACGAATTTCCGGCCTTCACCCGGTTCAACCTGTTCCTGCGCGATCGCTTTACCTGCCAATATTGCGGCAGCCCGCACAACCTGACCTTTGATCATGTCGTCCCGCGGCGGCTGGGTGGCCGGACCAGCTGGGAAAACGTTGCCACGGCGTGCGCGTCCTGCAACCTGCGCAAGGGCGGGCGAACGCCCAAACAGGCCGGAATGCCGCTGCTGATCGAGCCGATCCGCCCGACTTCTTGGCACCTGCAGGAGCGGGGCCGCGCCTTTCCGCCCAATTACCTGCACGAAACCTGGCGGGACTGGCTCTATTGGGACATCGAGCTCGAAGCCCGAGCGGTTAACCCGGCACCCCTGACCCGTGCCAAATCTGGACTGCCCGCCTTTCCCGCTATTGGCCCGCGCCTATTTACACTAGTGTAATCACTAGTATTGGCGCCACTTGATGGTCCTATCCCGGCAAAAAGGTGCAGTTTCGAGATGAAATGGCGGCGAATCACAGGCGGGCTGCTTGCGGCCCAGGGCGGAGCATACTTGCAGGGCCTGCTGCGCGATCCGCTGGAAATTCTGGCTGACCGATCACCGGGCGCGCGGGCATCGGGTGCGCTGGTCCAGTCAAAGCCGCACCTGGGCTGGCAACCAAGCGAGCGCGTGCTCTCACCCGTGCGCGATCGCAATCCGGGCGCAATCCCGGTCGATCTGGGCCGGCTGGCCGACCGCGCCGCCGAAGTGATCGCGCCCGCCGGGCCGCTGGCCGCCGGAAGACCGGGGACCGGCGCGCCCGTGCCGACTGTACCGCCCACCGTTTGGGCAGGCTTGCCCGGGGGGGCCATACCGCCTGCCCCCGGTGGCGGTGGCGGCGCGGTCCTGCCGCCCGTCCCGCCGCCCCCGCCGGTGGCAGCGCCGGTGGCAGCGTCGGTGCCGGAACCGGCAACCTGGATCCTGATGATGGCAGGCATCGGCCTGATCGGCCTGCAACTTCGCCGCCGCCATGCTGCGGGGCCGCGAGCCGCTTGAGCATCCTCCGCGTCTTGCGTGACCGGCGCGGAGCAGTCGCGACCCTGGCGGCGCTGGGCATCGTGCTGGTTATCAACCAGCACCAGCAGCAGCGCGATGCGGCCGCCGTGCAGGCCGGACGTAAGGCGCAGGCGCGGCTGGAACAGACCGCACAAAAGCGCATCACCTATCCGGCGGAGGCCCAGCCCCGGCTGGCCCTGCCCGACGGCTGCGCACGGCCGATCCGCAGCCTGCTCAACACACCCCGCCCGCTCACCTATGGCGAATATGCCTGGCACGATACCGGGGCGGCCGGAACGGCCTGGATCCGGATCGATCCGGACCGGCAAATCCTGTCGGTGTTCCGCGGTGCGGATGAAATCGGCACGGCCGTGATCCTTTATGGCGCGCCGGACAAGCCGACACCGCGTGGCACCTTCCGCATCCTGGCGAAAGCCGTGGATCACTATTCGCGCAGCGATGATGCGCCGATGCCCTTCATGCTGCGATTGACCGCGGATGGCGTGGCCATTCACGCCAGCCGGGTCCGGGTGAACGGCGCCACACACGGCTGCCTGGGCGTGCCGACCAGCTTTGCCGCCCGGCTCTATCAGGTGGCGGCGCTTGGCACCCCGGTTTACATCATGCCCGCTATGCCGAGCGCATCTGCCAAACCGGCCTTGCTCTGACGTTAACCTTTTTACGCACCTGCCGCGTTAACCAGAGCGGCCGCACCAGCCGGTTTTTGGCAGGATGGGCGCGGCGCGATGCGGCAATCACGAACAGGGCGAAGGTTGCTGGGTGCCGCGCTTGCGGTCGCCACCCCCCTGCTGGTCAGCGCGACAGACCTGACCAACAATTTCGAACAGCGCGTGCTGGCGGCGCAAAACCGCGAACGGTCCAGCCTAGGTCTGGAGCCGATGACATGGGATCCGGCCCTGGCCATGTCAGCGCGGCGCTGGGCAGATAGCATGGCCCGGAGTGGCCGGTTCGAACACGCCCCGTTTGACGAGCGCGATCCGCAGGGTGAGAACCTGTGGGCCGGAACCCGCGGCTATTTTTCGCTTGAGGCCCGCGTTGGCGCCTGGCTGCGCGAGAAACAGCACTTCGTTCCCGGCGTCTTTCCCAACAACAGCAAGACAGGGCGCGTCGAGGATGTGGGGCATTACACCCAGATCGTCTGGCGCAACACCGGCAAGGTCGGCTGCGCGGTTGCAACGGGCCGGATCGAAGATGTGCTGGTCTGCCGCTATTCCGAACCCGGAAACTGGCGCGGCGAACGCCCCTTTTAACCGACCGCCAGTTGCAGCAGCGCGGCGACCAGCGCCAGCACCAGCCCCAACCATACCCGCGGCCCCATATAGACCGACAGCTCACGCTGGGTCGGGAAGCTGAAGGTAACCGGGATGCCCAGCAGCTTGTAGGGATGGATTTCGGCAAATTGCGGATCGGCCGCCAGTTCCAGAAGATCGCGGCGGCTGCGATAGCGCATCAGGCCAAAGATCGACCAACCCGGATCGCCCTCAACCTGCCAGGCATCGACATAGGGGCCAACCTTGCGGCCAACCATGCCGGGATGCCCGCCGCGCGCGATCAGCGCCTGAACGAAGGGATCGGAATAACGGCGCACCGCCTCGCGCCCCGACAGTTCCTTGCCGGTCTGCGGATCGACCACCATGCCCGGCTCGATCTTGACGAGGTTGAGCATGACAAATTCCTTGCCGTCATCGGCCTCAAGGAAGGATCGCAACACGGCCGGATCATTCTTGCCGCCATGCTTGCCTTCGACCCCGGCGAAGAACGCGTCGATCTCTGCCTTGGTCAAGGGCCCACGCCAGTTGTCGTACCACCACCGGAACAGCCCATAGAGCAGCGCCGCTCCGCCCCAGATCCACAAGTTCATCATTACCCCCTGCCTGTCTCTTGCTGCCATGCTGCAACGGGCCGCGGAGAAGTTCCAGCCCCAATCAGCGACGTTTCACAGCTACCTGCGCGCGAACCGCGTCGCGGCCATAGGTATCGGGCCGCCCGTCACCAGCGCGATCAGCCCCGATCGCGCTGGCAATGGCCACAACGCCGGCAGCAACCAAGCGCCGTGCCAAGGGTGCGCTTCAGCGCAGAAAGGGCGGCACCCGTCAGGATGCCGCCCTTCCGGAAGCTTTTGGATTTTATGGATCAGTTGGCCGGAGCCGTAACCTTCACAGGGGTGCTGAACGGCTTGATCCCCAGCTTGGTATAGACCTCGTCAGGAAAATAGACCGTGCCCCCGCGCGAGACCATGCGGATGGTCTTGATCGCCTTGAGGTCCTTGGTCGGATCGCCCGGGATCAGGAAGAAATCGGCCAGCTTGCCGCGCTCGATGCTACCCAGCGACTGATCCTGGTGCAGGTACTGCGCCATTTCCAGCGTCGCGCGGCTCAGCACGTCGGCCGGGCTCATCCCCAGCTGGCCGAACAGCTCCAGCTCGCGGTGATAGGTGAAGGCGCCGCCCAGATCGGTGCCGGGGATCAGCAGGATGCCCCGCCGGTGCATCGCGGCCAGGGTTTCCTTGATCTTGGCGAAGGCCGCGATGTAGTCGGCGCGCTGCTTGGGCGTATCGGCTCCGAACAGGGCTTGCTTCAGCTGGCGCTGTTCGGCCGGGGGCATGTGATCGATATAATCGACCGCACCCGGGTTCGGCACGCCGTCCAGCGCGGTCAGCCCCAGTTCGTGAATTGCGATGGTCGGTTCATGCGCCACATGCTTGGCAACCATCGCATCCAGCGTCTTGCTGACCTTGTCAGACTTGAGGTCAAGCGACGGGAAGCGCGCCTGGGCGGTGAAGCGGAACAGGGTGCGGGTATCCTCGCCCGGATTGAGCACCCAGCCCAGCATCAGCTGGTTGACGTGGGTAATCTCGTCAAACCCGGCCGCAATCATTTCGTCCGCACTCGAGAAGGCCGGAACGTGGCCGGCCACGCGCATGCCCAGCCGGTGCGCCTCGGCCACGACATTGGGCGCCCACTTGGGATCCATCGAATTGTAGAGTTTGGCCTGGTTATAGCCGCGCGCGGCATACCAGCGAACGGCATCGATCGCCTCGGCCTCGCTGGCAACGAGCTTGCCGGTGGCCGAACTGAACGGGCTCTTGCCCTCGATAAAGCCCGAGCGGGTGATGCGCGGACCAGCCACTTCGCCCTTGCCGATCCGGTCGATCAGGGTGTCGAGCACCTCGTTGCGATTGCCCATGTCACGCACCGAGGTGATCCCGGCCAGCACGTTCATCAGCGCATCTTCCTGGCCCATATGCCCGTGCATTTCGAACATGCCGGGGACCAGCGTGCCGCCCTCGCCATCGACAATCGTTTCGCCCGGCGTTGCCACGCTGCCGGCCGGAACCACGCCAGAAATGCGGCTGCCGGCCATGACCACGTCGCTCAGCGCCGAAAGCGCCTTGGCCTTGGGGTCAAACACCCGGACGTTGCGAATGCGAACCGGCCCGGCAAATTTCCGGGCGCTTTCGCTCTGCAATTGGGCAAAGCGATCCGATGCGAGCTTTTCCGCCAGATCGCGCAGCGGCTTGTCCGCCGCCCGCTCATAGCCCTTGCGCGCCAGGATCGAGCCGGCGCTGGCGACGGCAAACAGGTCACCCTTGGCATCAAGGGTGATATAGGTCGGGTTCAGCGAGAGGCCCGACAGTTCATAGGTTACAACCTCAAGTCGGCCATCGGGGCCATCAAAACTGCGGCGGTCACGCTCGGTCAGGCGGGCGGTGCCGCCCGGGGCAACCGCCATGCTGTGATCGGCATCGGCCAGCAACGCCTTGGCCAGCATGGCCACGTCCAGCGGCGAACCGTTCTGGGTGGCGTAATAGCGCGGAGCATCCTTGCCCTTGATACGGCCCGGCCCGGCCAGATCGCGCCATTCGGCCCCGGCGGCGCTGCGCTTGAAACTTTCGTTGACGGCATTGCCGAAGGTCGTGCGCCCGGTGATCGACCAGGTGACCGGCGCGCCATCCTTGTCCAGCGTCAACGCTTCGGTGATGGTCGGCCCGCGACCGTTCTGCTTGATGTTGTAATCGACCGCGATCTTCTGCCCCTGCCGGTCCAGCTTGAGGTGGCCGACATCGCGTTCCTGGATCAGCGCGCGGTATTCAAGCTGATCAGCGAGCGCGGGCGCGGCCAGAACGGTGGCCAGCGCAGCGGCGGCCAGCAAGTGCAGTTTCATATGGAATCTCTCCCCAGTGCGGTTGGGGGCAACCTAGCGCCTCAGCGCATTCCTGCCAGCGCCTTTTGTCGCCGCCGTTGCACCGATGAGCCAAGGCCAATGGCTTCGCGGTACTTCGCAACCGTGCGCCGCGCCAGATCAAAGCCCTTGGCCTTGAGCAGATCAACCAGCGTATCGTCAGACAGGATGGCCTTGGGATCCTCGGCATCGATCAGCGCCTTGATCGCAGCCTTGACCGCCTCGGCCGAGGCCCCGCCCTCACCATCGGTCGAGCCCACGCCAGAGGTGAAGAAGTACTTCAGCTCGAAAGTCCCGCGCGGGCAATGGAGATACTTGTTTGAGGTGACGCGGCTGATGGTGGATTCGTGCATCCCGATTGCTTCGGCCACGGTGCGCAGCGTCAGCGGCCGCAGCTGCGACACACCGTGACGGAAGAAGCCATCCTGCTGCGCCACGATCTCGCTCGCCACTTTCAGGATCGTCTTTTGCCGCTGGTCGAGCGCCTTGATCAGCCAGTTGGCATCGGCCAGCTTGTCCGACAGCCAGGCCCGCCCGTCCTTGTCACCGCAGGCGCCGCGCATTTCGACATAATAGCTGCGATTGACGATCAGCCGCGGCAGGGTGGCCTGGTTCAGGCTGATGTCCCAGCCGCCATCGCTACGCGGTGCCAGCAGGATATCCGGCACCACCGGATCGCCCCCGCCGCGATTGAGGCGCAGCCCCGGCTTGGGATCATAACTGCGCAGTTCGGCCAGCATTTCGGCGAAGTCTTCATCGTCCACCCCGCACATCCGCTTCAGCCGGGGCAGCTCACCCCGGGCCAGCAGGTCGAGGTTCTCAAGCAGCCGGGCCATGCAGGGATCGTGGCGATCCGCCTCGATCGCTTGCAAGGCCAGGCATTCGCCCAGTGAGCGGGCGCCAACGCCAGTCGGATCAAGCGACTGGACCAGCAAGAGCGCGGCCTCGGCCTCGGCCAGGGCCACGCCCAGTTCGCCGGCCACCTCGCGCAGGGTGACCGGCAGGTAACCGGCCTCATCCAGCTGATCGATCAGGTAGCGGGCAATGAAGGCCGTTTGGGGATCGCGGGCCTGCGCCCCCAGCTGGTCGTGCAGGTGCGTCATCAGGTCCTTGGCAGTCTCGCCGCGCTCGTCGATGTCGGGCCCGTCATCGCCAGCAGGGCCGATACGGATATCGGCACCCCATTCGCCATCACCAGTATCGCGATCCCGATCGAGCGCAGTCTGATCAATGTCGAGCGGACGATCGTCGGCGGCGCGGCCTTCGGAAACGAGCTGGTCGACCGGCGATGTTTCCAGCGTGGTGCGCCGAACATCAGGTGCGTCCTCGGCGGCAGGCACCTCGGGTTCAGCCGCACTGATCTCGAGCAGCGGATTGCTCTCCAGCGCCTCGCCAATGAAGGCTTCAATCTCGAGGTTCGACA
>CAWUNP010000018.1:0-10929 GCA_963923805.1 uncultured Novosphingobium sp.
GGCAGGCTTGGCAGATATAGCGGCGTTTCGGCTTGGCCATAGCAGCGCGATAACCGGAACGAACGGGGAACGCAAGCCTGCCCCTTTGCCGCAGACAAGTTATCGCCAAGGGATAAAAAGGGGCTATATGAAGCCCATGCGCCAGAAGGAACTCCGCATCGCCCTGGTCTGCTACGGCGGCGTCAGTCTTGCGGTCTACATGCACGGTGTCACCAAGGAGCTGTGGAAGCTGGCACGCGCCAGCCGGGCCCACATTGCCGGTGAGAGTGTCCCCGGTGGCACCGAGGCGGTCTACCTGAAATTGCTGCGCAGCATCGAACGCGATCACGATCTGCGGTTGCGGGTCCTGCCCGATATCGTCGCTGGTGCCAGCGCCGGCGGGATTAACGGCGTGTTCCTGGCGCAGGCCATTCATTCGGGCCAAAGCCTGGAACCCTTGACCGATCTCTGGCTGGAGCGTGCCGATGTGGACATTCTGGTCGATCCGGACGCCCGGCCGTGGTCGCGTTTTGCAAAGTTCTGGGCCATGCCAATCGTCTGGTTCCTGCTGTCGCGCCCCGGCAATGTAGTGTCGCAAAGCGTCGCGCCCGAAACGCGCGGTGAAGTGCGGGCCAAGCTGTCGCGCCTGATCCGATCGCGCTGGTTCGAGCCGCCTTTTTCCGGTCTCGGCTTTTCGCGCTTGCTGGCCGAAGCGCTCGATGCCATGGCCCATGGCCCAACCGACACGCCGCTGCTGCCGCCGGGTCACCCGCTTGACCTGTTTGTCACGGCGACGGATTTCAAAGGTCACCTGCAAGCCCTGCGGCTCAACAGCCCTGTCGATGCCGAGGAAAGCGAACACCGTCTTTCGATCGGATTCCGCAGCAAGACCCCTGATAGCGGCAAGCAGCCTCTGGCCCCCACGCCCGAGCTGGTTTTTGCAGCACGGGCAACGGCCAGTTTTCCTGGCGCCTTCCCGGCCCTGCAGGCCGCGGAAATCGATGCTCTGGTCAACGAGCGGGGAGATGCCTGGCACAGCCGCACGGCCTTCCTCGCCCGGATCATGCCCAGCCATGCCCGGCATGGTGATCTTGACGGCGTTTCGCTGATCGATGGCTCGGTGCTGGTCAATGCGCCCTTTGCCGAGGCGATGGGTGTGCTGCGCGACCGCCCGGCCCAGCGCGAGGTTGATCGCCGGTTTGTCTATGTCGATCCCCACCCGGACCGGGTTGGCGGAATGCGGCGCAACGACCCGCGCCCGCCCGGGTTCTTCTCGGTGATCTTCGGCTCACTCTCTTCCATCCCCCGCGAACAGCCGGTGCGGGATAATCTGGAGGCGATTGCCGAACGCTCGGAGGAGCTTGATGAGCTGAAACGGGTGGTCGAAACCCTGCGGCCTGATGTCGAGGAAGCGGTGGAGCGCCTGTTCGGGCGGACCCTGCTGTTTGACTGGCCCAGCCAGCGCCGACTGACATCGTGGCGCAAAAAAGCGCAGGATGCTGCCGCTAAGGGGGCTGGCTATGCCTATCACGGCTATGGCCAGGTCAAGTTCACGGCCATCGTCAAGGACCTGGCCCAGACCATCCATGCGGCGGCGCCGGATCTGTCCAGCGATGCCGGAAAGATCGAACGGCACCTCAGGGCGTGGCTGGATGCGCAGGGCTTCGATCAACTCGCCGCCCTGAAAGGTGGTGCCTCTACCGCGGCGATCGCCTTTTTCAGCGATCATGACCTGGGTTACCGCATCCGCCGGCTGCGGCATCTGGCGCGGCGCCTGTCGGAAGACTGGGATGATATCGATCGCGAACATCCCAATGCCCGCGAAGACGCCCGCGAAGCTGTGTACCGTGCGCTTGGGCGCTATTTCGAGCGCGAAGGCGCGGCGTTTCTCGGGCAGGATTTCGCAGCGCTGGCTCGCCGGGTGTTCGAAGATCCGGCAGCGACATTGGCTGCCATGGCCGAGCGGCGGGGATTGGCTGGGCTTGACCCCGAAGTCGAGGGCCTGCTGGTCGAGGCCATGAAGCCATTGCCCCGCGAATTGCGCCGCCGCATCCTGCTGACTTACCTGGGGTTCCCGTTTTACGACACGGTTACCTTGCCACTATTGCGCGGAGAGAACATCAATGAGCTCGATCCGGCCAAGGTTGACCGGATTTCCCCCAATGACTGCCCTTCGATCCGCGCCGGCGGAGCGGCCGAGACCTTGCGTGGGATCGAGTTCTATAACTTCGGTGCGTTCTTCAGCCGGGCCTACCGCGAGAATGACTATCTGTGGGGGCGCCTGCACGGAGCGGAGCGGATGATCGACCTGGTGGCCTCCGCCCTGCCTTCGGGCAATATCATGGCTTCGGAGGAACTGGCCGCGCTCAAGCGCGAGGCATTCCTGACGATCCTGGCTGAAGAAGAACCCCGCCTGTCCGCCGATCCCCAGCTGGTGCCGCGGATCAGAGCGGAGATCCTCTCAGGCTGACACCTAGTCGGTCAGATCGTTCCAGGCTTCCTTGAGCTTGTCAAAAAAGCCTTTGGATTCAGGGCACTCCTCGCCGGTTTCGGTTTCCTGCAGTTCGCGCAGCAGTTCCTTCTGGCGAGCGGTAAGTTTGGTCGGGGTTTCGACCACGATTTCCATCACCAGATCACCACGGCCGCGGCCCTGCAGCACCGGCATGCCCGCACCGCGCCGGCGGAGCTGCTTGCCAGACTGGATCCCGGCCGGGATCGGCACGGTGTGACGCTCACCATCGATGCCCGGCAGTTCAATCTCGCCACCCAGCGCTGCCGTGGTGAAGGTGATCGGCACGCGGGTGAGCAAGGTGGTGCCATCGCGTTCGAATACCGTGTGACGGCGAACATGGACGAAGATGTAAAGATCGCCCGCGGGCGCACCAAAGGGTCCCGCTTCGCCCTGCCCGCCCAGGCGGATCCGGGTGCCGGTATCGACACCGGTCGGAATGGTGACGTCCAGCTTCTGGGCCTTGTCGACCCGCCCTTCCCCGCCGCATTTGCGGCAGGGTTTTTCGATCACCTCGCCACGGCCGTGGCAGGTCGGGCAGGTTCGCTCGACCATGAAGAAGCCCTGTTGCGCCCGGACCTGCCCGTGGCCGCCGCACAGGTTGCAGCGGCGTGTCCCGGTGCCGGGTTCGCTGCCCGAACCGTTGCAGGGTTCGCAAGCTGCGGCGACCTCGATTTCGATCTGGGCCTGCTTGCCGTGGAAAGCCTCCTCAAGCGAGACTTCCAGATCATAGCGCAGGTCTGCACCGCGCCGGGCCTGCTGGCGTCCGCCGCCGCCAAAGGCACTGCCGAAGATTGTTTCGAAGATATCGCCCAGATCGGAGAAGCCCCCGCCGGGCCCGGCGCCGCCGCCGCCCATCCCTCCGTTCTGGAAGGCGGCGTGGCCAAAGCGGTCATAGGCTGCGCGCTTCTGCGGGTCTTTCAGGCAATCATAGGCTTCGCTGATCGCCTTGAACCGGGCCTCAGCCTCAGCATCGCCGGGGTTGCGATCCGGGTGATAGCGCATCGCTAGCTTGCGATACGAAGACTTGATCGCAGCGTCATCAGCGCCACGCTCAACCTCGAGCAGCTCGTAATAGTCGATTTCGGCGCTCGCCATCGGCCACCCCTCAATCCCCCTCGTCACCCCCGCGAAAGCGGGGGCCCATCTCCCAAGGCTGCGTCAAGCGACGGGCCTCGGGAGCTGGGTTCCCGTTTTCGCGGGAATGACGAACCATGGGTTTAGCCCTTGTTGTTTTCGTCGACTTCCGAGAATTCGGCATCGACCACGTCTTCCACGCCTTCGGCAGCGGACGCGCCGGCGCCGGGGCTTGCAGCTGCAGCCTGTTCCTTCTCGTAGATCACCTGACCCATCTTCATGGCCTTTTCGGTCAGAGCCTGGGTCTTGGCAGTCATTTCATCGGCGTTACCGCTTTCGATCGCGGTCTTGGCTTCAGCAATGGCAGCTTCGATCTCGGCCTTGAGACCGGCCTCCAGCTTGTCACCATGTTCGGCCAGCTGCTGCTCGGTCGCGTGGACCAGGCTGTCGGCGTTGTTCTTCGCTTCGGCCGCAGCACGGCGCTGCTTGTCTTCCTCGGCAAAGCGCTCGGCATCCTTGACCATCTGATCGATATCCGAATCCGTCAGACCGCCGGACGCCTGGATCTTGATCTGCTGTTCCTTGCCGGTGCCCTTGTCCTTGGCGCTGACATTGACGATGCCGTTGGCATCGATGTCAAAGGTCACCTCGATCTGCGGCACGCCACGGCGGGCCGGCGGGATGCCGACCAGATCGAACTGGCCCAGCAGCTTGTTGTCTGCCGCCATTTCGCGCTCGCCCTGGAACACGCGGATCGTCACCGCCTGCTGGTTGTCCTCGGCGGTCGAATAGACCTGGCTCTTCTTGGTCGGGATCGTGGTGTTGCGATCGATCATGCGGGTGAACACGCCACCCAGCGTTTCGATGCCGAGCGACAGCGGGGTCACGTCGAGCAGCAGCACGTCCTTGACGTCACCCTGCAGCACGCCGGCCTGGATCGCCGCACCCATGGCAACGACTTCGTCCGGGTTCACGCCGGTGTGCGGTTCCTTGCCGAAGAATTCCTTCACCACTTCGCGCACGCGCGGCATGCGGGTCATCCCGCCGACCAGCACGACATCATCGATGTCCGAAGCCTTGAGGCCGGCATCGGCCAGCGCCTTGCGGCAGGGCTCGAGAGTGCGCTGGATCAGGTCGGCAACGAGCTTTTCCAGGTCCGCGCGGCTGATCGTTTCGACCAGATGCAGCGGCGTGGTGGCGCCGCCTTCCATGCGGGCCGTGATGAACGGCAGGTTGATTTCGGTGGTCTGGGCGCTCGACAGCTCGATCTTGGCCTTTTCGGCGGCTTCCTTCAGCCGCTGCAGGGCCAGCTTGTCGGCCTTGAGGTCCATGTTTTCCTTGGCCTTGAACTTGTCAGCCAGGTACTCGACCAGCTTGGAGTCAAAGTCTTCACCTCCGAGGAACGTGTCCCCGTTGGTTGACTTCACTTCAAACACGCCGTCACCGATCTCAAGGACCGAGATATCGAAGGTGCCGCCACCAAGGTCATAGACCGCGATGGTCTTGCCATCGTTCTTGTCGAGCCCATAGGCCAGCGCGGCCGCGGTCGGCTCGTTGATGATGCGCAGTACTTCAAGGCCGGCGATCTGGCCGGCGTCCTTGGTCGCCTGGCGCTGCGCGTCGTTGAAGTAGGCCGGAACGGTGATCACCGCCTGGGTAACGGTTTCACCCAGATAGCTCTCAGCCGTTTCCTTCATCTTCTGCAGGGTGAAGGCGCTGATCTGGCTGGGCGAATAGTCTTCGCCGCCGGCCGCAACCCAGGCATCGCCATTCTTGCCCTTCGAAATGCTGTAGGGGACGAGCTCCATGTCCTTCTTGGTCAGAGGATCGTCAAAGCGGCGGCCAATCAGGCGCTTCACCGCGAAAATCGTGTTGTCGGGGTTGGTCACCGCCTGGCGCTTGGCCGGCTGGCCGATCAGCCGCTCACCATCCTTGGTGAAGGCAACAATCGACGGCGTGGTGCGCGCACCTTCCGAATTCTCGATCACCTTCGGCTTGCCGCCATCCATGACCGCAACACAGCTGTTGGTCGTGCCGAGGTCGATACCGATTACTTTACCCATAATATGCCCATCCTTGGTCGTATTTGGACACCGCCTCTGCACCTTCCCAGTCCCGGCAAAGGTGCCCTGCGGCTCGTTGACCCGGCGGATATAGGAGCGGTTTTGCTTGGCACAAGGGCAGCACTGCTTTAGCCAGCAAAGCAATCTTAGCCCCAAGTTCAGAGGTTCCCGATGAAGCGCTTTGCTCCGCTGTTCCTGGCCGTTTCGCTGGCCGCCCTGTCTGCCTGCGGACAGCAACCTGCCAAGGATGAGACCACCAGCGCCGCACCGGAAGCGAAGCCGGGGCTTGTCCTCACCGAAGGCACGCTGGTTCTCCCGGCGGTGAAGGGCAACCCGGCCGGTGGCTATTTCACGCTGGTCAACCGGGGTGACAAGCCGGTCACGCTGACCGCCGTGACGATCAGCGGCGCGGCGCGGGCCGAGATGCATGAAACCAAGGGCGGCGCGATGGCTCCGATCGCCAACCTGGAAATCAACCCCGGTGAAACCATGAAGTTCGAACGCGGCGGCAAGCACATCATGGCCTTCGATCTTGACCCCCAGATCAGCGCTGACAGCAAGGGCGAAATCACCCTGACCTTTGCCGATGGTGACAAGGTCTCTGCCCCGCTCAAGGTCGAGGCTCCGGGCGGCAGCATGGATGGCATGGCGGGCATGGACCATTCGGAGCATTCGCACTGAGCGAAGCGGCTATCCCCGCCTGTTCTGCGGGTGGTGAGCGACCACTTACCGCGGGCGAGGTTGGTTTGGTCCAATTGATCTTCGGTAATGCGATAGATTGCAGCGCGGTCCGCATCCGCCGCCGCCGCTGGTTTCCACTGCAACCGCGCCAGACGACCATGGCTCCGATGGGGCACCTGCATTTTCACCCCGGCTCCGCCAGCTATTGCGACGATTTCTCAGCCGCCAGCGTGCCTCTGCAAGGCCACTTCATCCACGAAATGACCCATGTCTGGCAGGTCCAGACCAAGGGGCGCTGGTATCTGGTGCTGCGCCGCCACCCGTTTTGCCGCTATGACTATGCCTTTAAGCCGGGCTGGCCGCTCGAACGCTATGGCCTCGAACAGCAGGCCGAGATCGTCCGCCATGCCTTCCTGCTCCGGCGCGGCGGCATGGTTCCGGGGGTTAGCGACCGGCACGCCTATGACGGACTGGTGCGCTTTCCCGGGGCGGCGAGTTAATCGTAGTTCACGTTAGGCAAGCCTTGTCCGACCTCGGCGATGAAGGTGTCGATCCGGGCTTCAAGCACTTCAAGCGGAACCGAACCAAGCGAGAGCACGACATCGTGAAACTTGCGAATATCGAACCGCGGACCAAGCTCCCGCTCAGCCTTGGCGCGGACCCGGCGGATCGTTAGTTCACCCAGTTTATAAGCCAGAGCCTGACCCGGCCAGGAGATGTACCGATCAACCTCGGTATTGACCTCGTGCTCGGATAAGGCGGTGCGGGTCTTAAGGTAATCGACCGCCTGTTCGCGGCTCCAGCCGTAATGGTGGATCCCGGTATCGATCACCAGCCGCACGGCGCGCCACATTTCGTAGCTGAGCTTGCCGAAGCGCTCATAGGGCGTCCGGTAAATCCCCATCTCTTCGCCAAGGTACTCGGTATAGAGCCCCCAGCCTTCACCGAAGCCCGAAAAATAGACCTCGCGGCGGAACTTCGGCATGGCCGGTTGCTCAAGCGCAATGGCCGCCTGCATCGAATGACCCGGAGCACATTCGTGCAGGGTCAGCGCCGGAATGTTGTAAAGCGGCCGTGATGGCAGGTTCCAGGTGTTCATCTGGCAGTATTCAAGCCCGCCGCGACCCGCCGTGTAAAATGGCGCGATGGCAGGATCGACCGGCCGGATTGCAAAGCGATAGCGCGGAAGAAAGCCGAAGAAATCCTTAAGCCGCCCGTCAACCCGCTTGGCAACATAGGCCGATACCCCCATCAACTCATCCGGGCTCCGCGCTACGAATTGCGGATCACTGCGCAGAAAGTGGACGAATTCGGGCAAGGTCCCGGTGAACCCGGCCTCTTGCCGCACCTGCTCCATCTCGGCCGTGATCCGGGCAACTTCATCCAGACCAAGCTGGTGAATCTGCTCGGCACTCAGCTTGAGCGTGGTGAATTCCCGAATTTGCTGGGCGTAATAGGCCTTGCCGTCGGGTAGCTGGCTGGCGCCAAGCGATGTCCGCGTCCGCGGCAGGTACTCATCGCGAAAGAACCGCAGGACCCGGGCATAGGCCGGCGTCACCTGATCGCGGATCACGCCAAGCGCCTCGCTTTTCAGCCGATCCTGCTCGGCCGCTGGAATCCTGCCGGGCATTGCCGAAAAGGCCGCCCAGAACGGGCTCTGCTTGGGATCTTCGATAACGTAATGGACCAGCGAGGCGTCACGCCCCTGCAACGTGACGCGCGGCACGCTGAAACCGCGGGCCAGTCCGCTGCGGGCATTGGCGATATTCTCGTCAAAATAGCGCGGAATATCCCGCATCCGCGCAATGTAACGCTGATAGTCCGCTACGCTTTCCAGCGGCATCGGCGCGGCGAGATAGGACCAGAAGTTGTTATCGCTATCGAAGGGCATCTCCCACTCGCGGAAGCGGGCATCACCCAGCTCCGTTTCAAGCAGGTTGCGAAGCACCGCAGCGTCAATCCGCGCTGCGGGGGAATAGGCCGTGCTATCGATCGCGCCAAGCTGCGCCAACCAGTCGCGCGCGTGCTGCGCCTGCTCAAGGAAAGCGGCCGGGGTAACTGAGGGTAGCCGCTCACCAGCCTCGGTGCTGCCGTCGGGCAACTCGATCCGACGGGACTGCTCGATCTTGTAGTGGCGGTAGGCCTCACCGATCGCCGCGAGCTGCTCGTCAGCTCCCGGCTGGGCCAGGAGGGGCGAGGACAATCCTGTGGCACACAGCAGTGCCAGAACGACGATGGTGCTGCGCCCCCCTCCCACCATCGGTCAGTCGGGCTTCTTGGCCACAGCCACCATCGCCGGCCGCAACAGGCGATCCTTGATCATGTAGCCGGCCTGCAATTCCTGGATCACCGTGCCCGGCGCGGCATCGGCCGAGGGAATCTCGATCATCGCCTGATGCTGGTTGGGATCGAGCGGCAAGCCCATGGCGGCGATGCGGCTGATGCCGTGGGCGGCAAAGGCCTTGTCGATCTCACGCGCGGTCGCTTCGATACCCGCCACCAGGTTCTTGAGCTTTTCATCCTCGCGCAGTTCGGCCGGGATCGCCTCAAGCGCACGCGACAGGTTGTCCGATACCGAGAGAATATCGCGGGCAAAACCGGTTGCGGCATAGGCGCGCGCATCATGAATGTCCTTTTCCAGACGGCGGCGCACGTTCTGCGTTTCCGCCTTGGCGTAAAGCACCTCCTGCTTGGCCGCCTCAAGATCGGCGCGCAGCCGCTCAAGCGCATCACCCAGTTGACCGTTATCCTTGTCCAGCAGTTCCTCGGGAACGCCTGCCAGTTCGGCTTCCACCGCGGGATCGACCTGCGGCTTGTTTTCGTCGCTCATAATGCTTTTAAAACCTGTCTAACGGATCAGTTTGCCCAGAGACTGGGCCGTGAAATCCACCATGGGGACTAGTCGCGCATAATTCAACCGCGTCGGGCCGATAACACCCACGACGCCGACCACCCGACCATCGCGATCGCGATAGGGAGAGGCGATCACGGCAGAGCCCGAAAGCGAGAACAGCCGGTTCTCGGCGCCGATGAATATCCGGGTTGCCTCGGCCTCGCGCGCGGCATCCAGCAAGTCAGCAACCGACTGGCGGTTTTCCAGATCATCAAGCAGCTGCCTGACCCGCTCGATATCGCTAAGCGCGCCTTCATCGAGCAGGTTAGCCTGCCCGCGCACGATGAGCACCGGCCGCTGCGCCGCATCTTCGCTCCAGACCGCCAGGCCGCGCTCAACCAGATCGCGGCTGGCGGCATCCAATGCGGTTTTGCCAGCCAAAATCTCGGCCCGCATCGCCCGGCCCGCCTCGGCCAGCGTTCGCCCGGCCAGATGGGCGGTGATATAGTTTGAGGCCTGCTCCAACGCGCCGGGTGCCAGGCCAAGTGGCAGTTCAACGACCCGATTCTCAACCGCGCCATCCGCGCCAACCAGCACAGCCAGCGCCCGACCGGGTACCAGCGGGACCAGCTGCAAATGTTGCAGGCGCGGCTCACGCCGCGGCACCATCACCACACCCGCCGCGGCCGAAAGCTCTGACAGGATTGCGCTGGTCGCGGTCAGCGCAGCCTCGATCGGGCCTGGCTGGCCCAGGCGGCTCTCAATCGCGGCGCGCTCTTGCGGTGTAGGCTCCGCCACCTGCATCATGCCGTCGACAAATAGCCGCAGCCCCTGATCGGTTGGCATGCGGCCGGCGCTGGTATGGGGCGCAGCCAGCAGGCCCAGCATTTCAAGCTCGTGCAGGACCGAGCGGATCGAGGCGGGCGACAGGTTTACCCCTGCCCCTGCCAGCGTTTTCGATCCGACCGGCTGGCCCGACGACAGAAAGCCTTCCACCACCAGGCGGAAGATATCCCGGGCGCGGCTGGTCAGTTCAGTGATCGGCGGGGTGGACATGATTCCGCCGACTTATACCCGCTCGTGCTGAGCTTGTCGAAGCACCGCCTCTTTTCTTCTTCGGCAGAGCAAGTAAGGACGGCCCTTCGACAAGCTCAGGGCGAGCGGCCTTGTGGGACTGGAGATTTACTATGCGACCTTCCGGCCGCGCGCCCGACGAGATGCGCGCTATCAGCTTTGAACCGCACTTCACCAAGCACGCCGAAGGATCGGTGCTGGTCAGCTTTGGCCACACCAAGGTGATCTGCACGGCTTCGGTTGAAGAGCGTGTGCCGCCGTTCCTGCGCGGCAAGGGCGAAGGCTGGGTGACGGCTGAATATTCGATGCTGCCGCGAGCAACGCATACCCGGGGTAGCCGTGAAGCGGCCAAGGGCAAGCAGTCTGGCCGTACCCAGGAAATCCAGCGTCTGATCGGCCGCAGCCTGCGCGCCGTGACCGATCTTAAGGCGCTTGGTGAGCGCCAGATCACGCTCGACTGCGACGTCATTCAGGCCGATGGTGGCACCCGCACTGCCGCGATTTCGGGCGCATGGGTCGCGCTGCGGCTCGCGGTTGATGGCCTGATCAAGCAGGGCCTGATCTCCGGCGATCCGCTGCCGCGCAAGGTTGCCGCCGTGAGCTGCGGCATCTTCAAGGGCAACCCGGTGCTCGACCTGGATTACGACGAGGATTCCTCGGCCGATGCCGATGCCAACTTCGTGCTGATCGAAGGCGGCTCGATCGCCGAGGTG
>CAWUNP010000019.1:0-10894 GCA_963923805.1 uncultured Novosphingobium sp.
ATCCGCCGACAAGGACAGCTTCGACGTGGCCGGCCGCGGCGAACTGCAGCTGGGCGTGTTGATTGAAACCATGCGCCGCGAAGGCTTCGAACTGGGCATAAGCCGCCCGCGCGTGCTGTTCCGCGAAGAAAACGGCCAGCGCACCGAGCCGTATGAAACCGTGGTGATCGACGTGGACGACGAACACTCGGGCACGGTCATCGACAAGATGGCTCTGCGCAAGGCGGAAATGACCGACATGCGCCCGTCGGGCGGCGGCAAGACCCGCATCACCTTCTCGGCCCCGTCGCGCGGCCTGATCGGCTATCATGGCGAATTCCTGTCCGACACGCGCGGCACCGGGATCATGAACCGGCTGTTCGAAAAGTATGGCCCCTATAAGGGCCCGATCGATGGCCGCCCGAACGGCGTGCTGATCTCCAACTGCGCGGGCGAAGCCGTGGGCTATGCGCTCAACAGCCTCGAAGATCGCGGCGTGCTGTTCGTGCGTCCGCAGGACAAGATCTACGAAGGCATGGTGATCGGTGAGAACGCCAAGCCCGAAGACCTCGAAGTCAACCCGATGAAGTCGAAGCAGCTGACGAACTTCCGCTCGACCGGCAAGGATGATGCGATCCGCCTCACCCCGCCCCGGATCATGACGCTGGAACAGGCCATCGCCTATATCGACGACGATGAAATGGTCGAAGTGACGCCGCAGTCGATCCGTCTGCGCAAGGCGATCCTCGATCCGCACGAGCGCAAGAAGGCATCGCGCAAGAAGGAAATGGCGTAACCCTTATGGCACAATCAGGCTCGCTGCCTGGCGCAGCGTCAGCCGCGCCATTTGCCGCCCTTCCCACTGCCCTGGCCACCGCGCTGTCGGCGCGGGGCTATGCTGCGCTGACGGCAGTCCAGTCGGCCGTGATCGAACCCGAAGCGCTGGGTCGTGACCTGGTGGTCTCGGCCCGGACCGGTTCGGGCAAGACCGTTGCCTTCGGCCTGGCCATGGGCGCCGAGCTGCTGGCCGGTGACCAGCCCCTGGCGCGCGCGGCCGCGCCGCTGGCCCTGATCGTTGCACCCACGCGCGAGCTGGCGTTGCAGGTCAGCCGCGAGCTGGCCTGGCTCTATGCCGGGACCGGTGCGACCGTGGCGACCTGTGTGGGCGGCATGGACCCGTCGCGCGAACGCCGCGCGCTCTATCAGGGGGCGCATTTCGTGGTCGGCACGCCTGGCCGCCTGCGCGATCATCTGGAGCGTGGCGCGCTTGACCTGTCGGCGCTGAACTTCGTTGTGCTCGACGAGGCGGACGAAATGCTCGACATGGGCTTCCGCGAAGACCTGGAAGAACTGCTCGACGCAACGCCGCCCGAACGCCGCACGCTGCTGTTCTCGGCCACGCTGCCCAAACCGATCGTGGCGCTGGCCAAGCGCTACCAGAACGATGCCCTGCGCATTTCGACCGTGGGTGACGATCAGGGCCATGGTGACATCGCCTACCAGGCCGTCACCGTATCGCCTTCGGATATCGAGAACGCGGTGGTCAATCTGCTGCGCTTTCACGAAGCCGAAACGGCGATCCTGTTCTGCGCCACGCGCGACAATGTCCGCCACCTCCACGCCACGCTGGTCGAACGCGGTTTCGCCGCAGTCGCGCTATCGGGCGAGCACAGCCAGAACGAGCGCAACCACGCGCTGCAGGCGCTTCGCGACAAACGCGCCCGCGTTTGCGTGGCGACCGACGTGGCTGCGCGCGGGATCGACATCGCCTCGCTCAGCCTGGTGATCCATGTCGAGATCCCGCGTGACGCCGAAGCGCTGCAGCACCGTTCGGGCCGAACGGGCCGCGCCGGCAAGAAGGGCACCGCTGTGCTGATCGTGCCCTTCCCGCGCCGCCGCCGGGTCGAGATGATGCTGCGCGGTGCGCGCATTGATGCCGAGTGGACCCAGGTCCCCAGCCCCGATGCGATCCGCGCGCAGGATCACGAACGCCTGATCGCCCAGCTGACCCAGCCGATCGAGCCAAGCGAAGCCGAAAGCGAGCTGGCTGGCCGCCTGCTGGCGACGATGGGGCCGGAAGAGATGGCGCTGGCCCTCGTCCGCGCCCACGCCAGCCGCCTGCCTGAGCCGGAAGAGCTGATCGACCTCTCGACCCGCACCAAGCCTGATGGTCAGGTGCGGCCGGTTCACCATCGCGAGGGCTTCGACGACACGGTCTGGTTCCGCATGGATATCGGCCGCCGCCACAATGCCGATCCGCGCTGGCTACTGCCACTTCTGTGCCGTCGGGGCCATGTCACGCGCAACGAGATCGGCGCAATCCGGATCGCCGCCAACGAGACCTTCTTCCAGATCCCCCGTGCTCTGGAAGCCAAGTTCCGCGCCGCCGTCGCCCGCACCGCGAACCCGGGCAGCGAGGACGAAAGCGGTATCACGATTGACCTCTCGCCGGAGACCCCGCGTGCTGCCGCGCGCGAAAACAAGCCCCGCGGTGAGCATCGCGGCAACCGCGGCAACGACCGGGGCCCGCGCCCCGGCGGCGGGCGCCCACCGTTCAAGGGCAAGCCCAAGCCGCACCGCAAGGGTCCGCGACAGGGCTAGGATCAAGCCCTGCACAGGATCTGCACTGCAAGCCCATCGCGGCAACAGCATGGATTGCTAAGCCTTTTGCTAGAACCTCTCCCGTAGTTTCGGGAGGGTTCGCATGTCTGCCATTCATCGCCACGGGTTCTGGTTCAAGCTGGTGCTGGCTGCGGCGCTGGTCGTGCTGGCTGACGCGGTGTTTTATCAGGGCGGCCACAGCCACGGCTGGCTGGGGCTGTTCGGGGCGGCACTGGCGCTGGCGGCGGCCGCAGCCCAGCCCGCCTTGCAGCATGATTGGCGCGCACGGGCGGCGCTGGGGATGGCCCTGGCCATGGCTGCGGCCATGGCGATCGATGCGACGATCCTGCCCTTCCTGCTGTTCTGGATCGCCATGGGGCTGGCCATTCTGCTCCCCTCGTCGGGCCGCTTTGACGATGGCTGGCGGTGGGCGCAGCGCCTGTTTGCCCATGGGTTCAAGGCGCTGTTCGGGCCACTGATTGACCTGTTCAAGCTGGCACGCGCCAACCGGCGCAAGCCCACGGCCGTTGCCGGCCTGCGCCAGACCCTGCCGACGCTGATCCTGCCGCTGGCTGGTTCGGCGGTGATCCTGCTGCTCTTTGCTTCGGCAAACCCGGTGATCGAACGGTTTTTCGCCAGCCTTTCGCTGACCCTGCCGAGCGATCTGGCATTCGAGCGGCTGGCTTTCTGGACGGTGGTGACGGTGATTGTCTGGGGCGTGCTGCGCCCGCGCCGCAGCCGTCCATACCTTCGCACTTTCGATGGCTCGGGTGATCTGGCCCTGCCGGGGGTGACCTTCGCTTCGGTGCTGATTTCGCTGCTGGCCTTCAACGCCCTGTTCGCGATGCAAAACGCGATGGACCTGGCCTGGCTGTGGGGCCTGCTGCCACTGCCGCAAGGCACCACGCTGGCTGACTATGCCCACCGCGGGGCCTATCCGCTGGTGATCACCGCGCTGCTGGCTGCACTGTTCGTGCTGGTCACGCTGCGGCCCGGATCGCAGACGGCCGCCAGCCCGCTGGTCCGGCGCCTGGTCATGCTGTGGATCGCGCAAAACCTGGTGCTGGTCGCTTCGGCCATGCTGCGGCTTTGTGACTATATCGACGCATACTCACTGACCCGGCTGCGGATTGCCGCGCTGGCCTGGATAGTGCTGGTCGCGCTGGGGCTGGGCCTGATCCTGTGGCGGCTGCTCAGAGCAAAATCCGGCGCCTGGCTGATCAACGCCAACTGCGCGGCCCTGGCCGTGCTGCTGTGCAGCTATGCCTTTGTCGATACCGGCGCGCTGGCGGCGCATTGGAACGTACGCCATGCCCGCGAGGTCGATGGCACCGGCGCTGGGATCGACCTGTGCTATATGGCTGAACTTGGCACATCATCGCTGCTGCCGTTGATCGAGCTGGAACAGCGCCCGCTCGATCCGGCGCTGGCGGCGCGGGTCCGCACGCTGCGCCAGATGGTGCAGTTCCGGCAGGCGCAGCTGCTGCGCGAGGGTGGCTGGACTTTGCTGGGCCAGCACCGCCTGTCACGCGCCGAAGCGCTGGTGGGGCCGGTAAGGGCCTATCCGGGCCACCGCTATGATTGCTCGGGCGTGCCAACCGGCCAGCCCGGTTGACTGGCGCAGCGGAACCGGCACAAGGCAAGGCCATGGCTCGCCGCGTCCTGATTGTTGATGATGATCCGCACATTCGCGAAGTGCTGACCTTTGCCTTCGACAAGGCGGGAATGGCCACCACCGAGGCGGGCGACGGCGAAGTGGCGCTGGACCTGATCGCGCAGGCCGCACCCGATTTGGTGGTGCTGGATATCAACATGCCGCGAATGGACGGGCTGGAAGTCTGCCGCCGTCTGCGCGCGCAAGGTGATCTGCCAATCCTGTTCCTGTCCAGCCGCGATGATGAGCTGGACCGGGTGCTGGGGATTGAGCTGGGGGCGGACGACTATGTCGTGAAGCCGTTTTCGCCGCGCGAAGTGGTGGCGCGGGCGCAAGCGATCCTGCGGCGATCGGTGCGCGAGGCGGCTCCTGCTGCGCCGGCGCTGGGACGCGGCGGGCTGCGCCTCGATCTCGACGGCTGGGCCGCCTTTTGGCAGGGCAGCGAAGTGGCGCTGACGGTGACCGAGTTCACCCTGCTGCGCACCTTGGCAGAGAATGCCACGCGCTTCTTCAGCCGCGATGAGCTGATCGACCGTCTCCACGGCCCCGGCTTTGCGATCACCGACCGCACGATCGACAGCCATGTCCGCAACCTGCGCCGAAAATTTGCCGAGGCCGGGTGTGACACGCTGGTCGAGACGCGGGCCGGCGTGGGCTACCGCCTTGGGCCTTGCGCCCCGGCATGATCGCGGCGCTGCGCAGCCTGGCCTTGCGGCTCTGGCCGGTGCCCCGGTTGCGCTGGCTGCTGTTTGGCACACTGCTGTTCGTGGCCGCCCTGCCCGGCATCGCCGCACTGGGATTGCGGGTTTATGAAAACGCGCTGATCCGTCGCACCGAGGCCGAACTGACCGCGCAAAGCGCCGCGATTGCCGCCAGTGCGGCGCTGCTCTGGCCTGGCCCGGCAGCACCAGCGCAGCCTGAACCGCAGGACGATCCGCGCGAGAGTTTTGATGATTCACCGACCGGGGTGGACCTGCGCTCGTCACCGGTCCTGCCTGAGCGACCCGCTGCGAGCACGACACCCGTCCGCGTCGACCCCACCGCAGAGCAGGTGGCGCAGCGGATTGCCCCGGCGATTGCCGAAACCAAACGGGCCACGCTGGCCTCGATCCTGCTGCTCGATCGCCAAGGTTTGCTGCTCAACGGGCGGGACCGGGGCATGAGCCTTGCCGATGTGCCCGAGGTGCGCAGCGCGCTTTCCGGCACGCCCCGCACGGTGCTGCGCCACAACGATGCCTATCTGCGCGATACCCCGCTTGACTGGATCAGCCGCGCCACTTCGATCCGGATGCACCAGGCCCGCCCGATCATGGTGCGCGACAAGGTGGCAGGGGTGGTGCTGGTATCACGCAGTCCGCGGGCGCTGTTCCGCGGCATGTGGGAGGATCGTGGCAAGATCGCGCTGGGCGTAGCGGCGATTTTCACGCTGCTCTTGGTGCTGACCGGGGTATTGGCCCGGGCCATCGTCCGCCCGGTCGAGCGGCTCAGCCGCGCCAGCCGCGCCCTTGCCCAGGGTCGCCATGCCGCACCGCACCGCCCCACACTGGAAGTGCGCGAGATCGGCAGTCTCTATGATGATTTCGCCGCGATGTCGGCCGCGATAGCCCGGCGTTCGCGCTATCTGCGCGATTTTGCTGCCGCGCTGAGTCACGAGTTCAAGACGCCGCTGGCCGGGCTCTCGGGCGGGATCGAACTGCTGCAGGACCACGGTGCGACGATGGCAGAGGAAGAGCGGCAGCGCTTTCTGGGTAATATGGCTGCCGATGCCGGGCGGCTGTCACGGCTAGTCAGTCGGCTGATGGAACTGGCGCAAGCCGACATGGGCCGGGCTGATCCGGCCGCACGAACCGAATTGCGTCCAGTGCTGGAGCAGGTCGCGCAAGGGCAGCAGCGCGACGGTTTCGCGATCACGCTCGCTCTGCCGACCGATCTGCCGCCCCTCGCTGCGGAGGCAGGGGCGCTGGAGGCAATCCTGACCACGCTGGCGGAAAATGCCCGGCAGGCCGGGGCCAGCCAGCTGGCAATCGGCGCGACCGTCCTAGATGGTGACGTCTCCATCCACCTCGCCGACAATGGCCCCGGCATTCCGGAGGCCGACCGTGAGCGAGTATTCGATCCGTTCTTCACCAGCAAACGCGCGGCCGGTGGCACCGGTCTGGGCCTGCCGATCGCCCGCGCGCTGGCTGAAAATGGCCAGGGCCAGCTGGAACTGGTGCCGAGCGAGATGGGGACAACCTTCGTCCTGACCCTGCCCGCCGCCGGGGGCTGACTCGCACCAGCGGGCGCAATCGGCTAGAGGCTGGTCCGATGGAGACCAGCAACCTTCGCATTGCCCTGTTCAGCGGCAATTACAATTACGTGCGCGATGGCGCGAACCAGGCGCTTAACCGGCTGGTCGGCTATCTGCTGCGCCAGGGCGCGGCGGTACGCGTCTATGCGCCGATGGTGGACGAGCCTGCCTTTCCGGCCACGGGTGATCTTGTGGGCGTTCCCTCCTTCGCCTTTCCGGGCCGCGGGGAATACCGCGTTCCGCTGATGCTGAGCCCGCGCGTACGGGCCGATCTGAAGGCGTTCAACCCCAACGTGGTGCAGATCTCATCGCCCGATATCGCGGCGCATCGCGCGGTAAGCTGGGCGCGGCATCGCCAGATCCCGGTGCTGGCTTCGGTCCACACCCGGTTCGAAACCTATTTCCGCTATTACAACATGGCCTGGCTCGAACCGGTGGTCGAAGCCTTGCTGCGCCGGCTCTATCGCCGCTGCGACGCGCTGGTGGCCCCATCGGAATCGATGGCGCAGGTGCTGCGCGACCAGCGGATGAATTACGATATCGATATCTGGTCGCGCGGCGTGGACCGCGAGATCTTCGATCCTTCGCACCGCTCACTCGAATGGCGCCGCAGCCTGGGGATTGCCGATGACGAGGTGCTGGTCGGCTTCCACAGCCGGCTGGTGATGGAAAAGGGGCTCGACGTCTTTTCCGACGCGATTGATGAGCTGCGCCGCAAGGGCGTGAAGCATCGCACGCTGATCGTGGGCGATGGCCCGGCCCGGCCCTGGCTGGAAGCCCGCCTGCCGCAGGCGGTGTTCGGCGGCTTCATGGCGGGCAAGGACCTGGGCAAGGCCGTGGCGAGCATGGACGTGCTGTTCTTCCCCTCCACCACCGAAACTTTCGGCAATGTCAGCCTGGAAGCCATGGCCAGCGGCCTGCCGGTGGTCGCGGCGGCGGCGACCGGCAGCCAGAACCTGGTCGCCAATGGCCGCTCGGGCCGCCTGATCCGCCCGGGTGCGGTCCACCAGTTCGCCGAAGCGCTGCAAGGCTATATCGAAGACGCCGACCTGCGTCGGACCCACGGCAATGCGGGCGAACGGCGCAGCCGGGACTTTTCGTGGGACCAGATCAACCAGGTCGTCGCGGACACCTATATCCGGCTGATCCGGCAGAAGGCCGCGCTGACCCGACGCTAGGCCTCAGCGCAGCACGCCGGACCGCTCAGCGCGGCGGCTGTACCACAGCAGAAAGCCGATCACCGCCAGGATCATGATCGGCTGCGCCGGTTCCAGCACGCCGGCCTGCGCCTGCCCGGCGAAGCTGAGCGATGCCCCGAGCAACGAGACCAGAAATGCCTGCACCGCAAAGCGGTAGCGCAGCAGCATCAGCATAGACCCTGCAAACGAACCCCAGATGCCCAGCGACCAGCCGACATGGGCCCAAAGCGGCATATGCGCGATATAGTCCAGCATCTGCGGCGGAGCCCCGGCGGTGACAAGCGGATCGCCCTGTTTGGTCAGTATGTAGAGATAGGCGCCAAGGCAGTTCCACAGGAACCCCAGCACGGCCACGGTCCAGTATTGCCAACCGGGTGCGGCGACAGAAGCCTTATCGTTCATGGCAGTTCTCCCCATCCCATACGGGATGACCGAAGGTATCACAGCTGGCCGGATCGGCAATATCCCGGGGAAGCGGGCTGATTGGCGGTTAACGCCCCCGACGAACTGTCCTATGCTGGCCCGATGGCTGACCTGTTTGCCGAAGACCTGCCGGCTGCTGCACCGGACGAGCCGAGCGAGGACGCCCCGCTGGCGGACCAGCTGCGCCCGCGCAACCTGGGCGAAGTGATCGGGCAAGAGCACCTGACCGGGCCAGAAGGGGCGATCGGGCGAATGGTCGCGGCGGGCAAGCTGTCGAGCATGATCCTGTGGGGGCCGCCCGGCACCGGCAAGACCAGCACGGCGCGGCTGCTGGCCGATGCCGTGGCCATGCGGTTCGTCTCGGTCAGCGCGGTGTTCTCGGGCGTGGCCGATCTCAAGAAGGCCTTCGCCGAGGCCGAGACCGCCGCAAAGATGGGGCAACGCACCCTGCTGTTCGTGGACGAGATCCACCGCTTCAATCGCGCCCAGCAGGATGGTTTCCTGCCCTTTGTCGAAAAGGGCACTGTCACCCTGGTCGGCGCGACGACCGAGAACCCCAGTTTTGCGCTCAACGCCGCGCTGCTTTCCCGCGCGCAAGTGCTGATCCTGCATCGGTTGGACGCGCGCGCGCTGGATGAATTGCTGACCCGGGCGGAAGCCCTGGCTGGTCCCCTTCCCCTGACGCCTGAAGCGCGCGAGGCGCTGGTGGCGAGCGCCGATGGCGACGGTCGCTTCCTGCTCAACCAGGCCGAAACGCTTTACAACGCCAAGATCCCGGAGCCGCTTGATCCCGCCGCGCTGGGCGCCTTCCTGCAGCGCCGCGTGGCGGTCTATGACAAGGACCGCGACGGGCACTACAACCTGATTTCCGCGCTCCACAAGGCCCTGCGCGGGTCTGATCCGCAGGCCAGCCTCTATTACATGGCGCGGATGCTGACGGCGGGGGAAGAGCCGCTCTATGTGCTGCGGCGGCTGGTCCGCTTTGCCAGCGAGGACATCGGTCTGGCCGATCCGCAGGCGCTGGTCCAATGCCTGGCGGCCAAGGATGCCTACCAGTTCCTCGGCAGTCCCGAAGGCGAGCTGGCGATCGTCCAGGCCTGCCTTTACCTCGCCACCGCTCCGAAATCGAACGCGGCCTATGTCGCGCAGAAGGAAGCCTGGAAGAGCGCGAAGGAAACCGGCAGCCTCTCCCCGCCCGCGCACATCCTCAACGCGCCGACCAAGCTGATGAAGGACATCGGCTATGGCGCAGGCTATGCCTATGACCACGAGGCCGAGGACGGGTTTTCCGGCGCCGATTACTGGCCCGAGGGCATGGGCGCACAGGAATACTACCGCCCGGTCGAGCGCGGGTTTGAGCGCGAAGTGCTGAAGCGGCTGGAATACTGGGACAAGAAGCGCCGTGAGCTGCGCGATCGGTGAGCCCCCGCGCAGGCGGGGGCCTCAGGCGGAAAAACGCCACATGGCACGAGGCCCCCGCCTCCGCGGGGGCTCACTGTAATGCGGTTCAAGAATTTTGTCGCGATCGACTGGTCTGGCGCAGCGGGGGAGCGGCATCATGGGATCGCCGTGGCCCTGTGCGGCGCTGGAAATGGAGCACCTGAACTGGTCCGCCCCGGCCACCGCTGGTCACGGCCCGAAGTGCTCGACTGGCTGCTGCATGACTTGCCGGAACAAAGCATCGTCGGTTTCGACATGGGGATCAGCCTAGCCCATGCCGATGCCGGAACCTTCTTCCCCGGTTGGAGCGAAAGCCCGCAGAGCGCCTGCGAACTCTGGGCCATGATCGACCGAATTTGCGCAGATGATCCGCACCTCTCCGCCAACAGCTTCGTCGACCACCCCGACATTTCGCGCCACTTTCGCCGCCACGGCGGACGCGAGGGAGATCTGTTCGGTGGCGGACGCGGGCGGTTCCGGGTGACCGAGCGCAGGCAGGAACAGATGGGCTGCCGCCCCTATTCCAATTTCAATCTCGTCGGCGCGGCGCAGGTCGGCAAATCGAGCCTGACCGGAATGCGGCTGCTGCATCGCTTGGCGGGACGGCTGCCGGTCTGGCCGATTGACCCGCTGCCAGAGAGCGGCTCGGTAGTCTGCGAAATCTACACCACGATTGCCGCCCGCGCCGCCGGCCGGCGCACCGGCGCTTCGAAGGTCCGTGACCATGCCAATCTTAACCTGGCACTGGCCGCGCTTGATGCAGGCCCGGTCCACGGAACGGGCGCAGTCACCGACCATGCCGCCGATGCCCTGATCACCGCCGCCTGGCTGCGCACTGCGGCCCACGATGCGGCACTTTGGGCACCGCGGGGCCTTACCCCTGAAATTGCCCGAACAGAGGGGTGGACCTTTGGCGCTGCCTGACGCTAAGGACAGCAGCACAAAGACCACGTTGCCGGCTTAGCTCAGTTGGTAGAGCACCTGATTTGTAATCAGGGGGCCACGGGTTCGAATCCTGTAGCCGGCACCAGAACAACAGGCAGGGAGCGGGCACGCGATGCTTGCAGAGATGATCACGCGGCTGTTCGAGCGGTCGCTCGATGATGCAGCGCAAGCCGCCGCGCGCGAGGGGCAATGGCTGCCCGCGCTGTGGGCCGAGGTTGAGGAAATGGGCCTGCCGCTGGCCCTGCTGACCGAAGACCAGGGCGGATTCGGCCTGTCCTTTGCCGAAGCCGGGGAAACGCTCCGCCTGCTGGGTAGCCACGCCATGCCGCTGCCGGTAGCCGAGACGATGGCCGCCAACCAGCT